>QMLZ01000004.1 GCA_003646995.1 Deltaproteobacteria bacterium
TAAGAATGAACAGTTCCTCAGAGATATGTTCAACGCAATTCAGGACGGCATAAGCGTATTGAATACGGATTTAACCATTCAGAAAGTTAACTCAAAAATGGAAGATTGGTATGCGCGAAGTGTACCCTTGGAGGGGAAAAAGTGTTATGAAGCTTATCATAACCGACATAAACCCTGCAATAAATGCCCTTCACTACGGGCATTTGTGTCAGGCAATACAGAACGAGAGATAGTCCCAGGACTTGCTGGATCATCTGTGGAATGGGTGGAGCTCTTTAGTTATCCAATATTTGATTCTTACGGTGAGGTAACAGGCGTTGTGGAATTTGTGCGCGATATTACTGAAGTCAAGCGCGCTGAAAACGCGCTGAGGGAGTCCGAAGAAAAATATCGCTTGCTTGTCGAAAATCTAAAGGAGGGTGTCCTAGTTGAGCAGGATGGAAACCTAAAATTTACCAATCCCGCTATACGCAGAATAACAGGATATAGCAAGGAAGAACTCCATACCATGCCATGGATAGATATTGTTCATCCTGAAGACAAGGAGATGGCGATAAGAAACCATACCAACCGCCTAAAAGGCAAAAATGTCCCAGATACATATTTGTTGCGAATTATCAACAAGCAAGGAGAAGTGCGCTGGCTTGAAAATAGCGCAGTGGTGATAGAGTGGGAAGGTAGGCCCGCGTCGCTCAATTTCCTGACTGATGTCACTGAACGAAAGTTGGCCGAAGACGAATTTCGAAGGGCCCATGCTGAATTGGAGGACCTAATAAAATCCATTTCTTCTATTTTGATTGAACTATCTCCTGATGGCATCATAAGAAGGTGGAACAAAATCGCCCAAGACGTTTTTGGCTTAAATGAAGAGCAGGCAAGAGGCAAGAAATTAGACCAGTTACCAATCGACTGGCAGTTCAAAAAGATTTCCGAAGGTCTGGAAAATTGCAAAGCCAGTAAAACTCCGATTCGTCTTCAGGACATTCCTTTCCAACGCCAGGACAACACCAGGGGTTTCCTGGGGCTCACAATAACGCCAAAGCTGGGTGAAACAAGAGAGCTGAAGGGGTTCATAATTATGGCCTCTGACATAACTGAACGCCGGAATCTCGAAACCCAGCTACTGCAAGCACAAAAGCTGGAATCAGTTGGCCAGCTTGCGGCCGGCATTGCGCATGAGATTAATACCCCCACTCAGTTCGTAGGTGACAACATCCAGTTTATCCAGGAATCCTTTGATGATCTCACTAAACTGCTAAAAGCTTACAAAGCACTGGGGGACACAATCGCTACAAAGAGCGAGGAATCGGTATTATGGGCAGAAAAGGCTAAACAGATCGAAGATGAAATAGATCTCGAATACCTTATGGAGGAAATACCCAAGGCTATTGAACAAAGCATGGAAGGTGTTCGTCGAGTAGCAAAGATTGTACGCGCTATGAAGGAGTTTTCACACCCAGGGGTGCAGGAAAAGACACCAATTGACATTAACCATGCCATTGAAAATACGTCAACCGTGGCAAGGAACGAGTGGAAATATGTAGCAGATCTTGAACTAGACCTTGACCCTTCTCTGCCCCCTGTGCCTTGCCTACCGGGCGAATTCAATCAGGTCATTCTGAATATGATCATAAATGCAGCACATGCCATATCAGATGTAATTCAAGGTAAGGAAGGCAAAGGGAAAATTACAATCACAACTAAAAGGAAGGAACACGAGGTAGAAATCAGAATAAGCGACACTGGCACGGGAATTCCAGAAAAAATAAGAGATCGGATATTTGACCCATTTTTCACTACAAAACAAGTGGGTAAGGGCACAGGCCAAGGCTTAGCCATATCTAGGTCTGTTATTGTTGACAAACATGGTGGCACTATTAGGGTTGAAAGTGAAGTGGGGAAAGGTACGACATTTATCATAACGTTACCTATCCAGGAAGGAATCAAGATGTGAAACAAACAGCATTTACCAATCCTGTGTAAAGGCATTGACGGGTTATGGGCAATGGAAGGAATTCTAAAGAAAAAAATACTCTTTGTAGACGATGAGCCTAACGTTCTGAGCGGATTGAAGCGCATGCTAAGAGGAATGCGCAATGAATGGGAAATGCATTTCGCGGAGGGCGGCGAGGAGGCCTTAAGTCTACTGAGCAAGGGGCAATTCGATGTTATCGTATCTGACATGCGTATGCCCGGGATGGACGGAGCACAGCTGCTCAGTCGAGTCATGAAGGATTATCCAGAGGTAGTAAGAATAGTCCTTTCTGGGCATTCTGACAAGGAAATGATCCTTCGCTCTGTTCGGCCCGCGCAACAATATCTCGCTAAACCGTGTGACGCACAAACACTAAAATCTACTATAGACAGAGCGTGCGCCCTCCGGGATATCCTAGTCGACGAATCTTTAAAAAAGATCGTTTCAGGCTTAGATACTCTTCCAAGCCTCCCTGAACTTTACGAAGAAATATTAAATGAGCTTCAGTCCGAGGATCCTTCCATTCAAAGGATAGGTGAGATAATCTCAAAAGATGTAGGTATGACAGCTAAAATTCTACAACTGGTCAACTCTGCATTTTTCGGCTTGCCTCGGCATATCTCCAACCCCCAACAGGCGGTCACTCTCCTTGGATTGGAAACTGTTAAAGCATTGGTTCTTTCAGTACAGATCTTCTCTCAATTTGACGATGCAAATATTCCTCGCAATTTCATGGATGGACTTTGGCATCATAGCATGGCTACTGGTAGAATAGTCAGGGAAATCGTCAAGGCTGAAGGCGTGGAAAACGATCTGGCTGACGACACTTTCATGGCAGCACTTTTGCATGATGTGGGTAAACTAATACTTGCAGCCAGTTTTCCCAAGTCTTACCAGCAGTTGCTAAAACAGTGCGAGCGGACTAAATTACCAATACGCTATGCAGAGCAAGATCAGTTTGGAACCACCCATGCTGAAGTCGGTGCATACCTTATGGGGCTGTGGGGATTGCCAGATACAATAGTCGAGGCCCTTGCGTTTCACCATAGGCTACATGAATGCCCTGTAAAGAGATTTGCACCTTTAATTGCTGTTCATGTAGGTAGTGTATTGGAGCACGAATCTAATCCTGGAGAGGAAATCGACTACAATGGTGAAATAGATATTGAACATTTAGCAAAACTGGGCATGCAGCACAAATTGGAGGACTGGAGAAAATTTATCACAGATCTCTCTCAATAAGGAAAGAGAGCCATGGACGAAAAAATTCTTTTTGTAGATGATGAGCAGAACATCTTGGACGCAATCAGGCGTCAACTACGCAAACGCTTTAATGTTAATACAGCATTGGGACCACAAGAAGGTATCAAGGCTATAAACGAAAGAGGCCCTTATGCTGTTGTGGTCTCTGACCTGCGTATGCCACAAATGGACGGGATAGAATTTCTTCGGCTTGCGAGGGAAATGGCACCTGATACGGTGCGTATCATGTTAAGTGGACATGCGGATTTGACCAATGCCATCAATGCGGTTAATGAAGGCAATATCTTCAGGTTCCTCACCAAACCATGCCCCGCTGACCAACTCTCCAAGGCATTACAGGATGCAATTGACCAATACCGCCTCGTACGAGCAGAAAAAGAGCTGCTCGACAACACGCTTAAAGGCAGCATCAAGGTACTAACGGATTTGCTAGCTATTGTTAACCCTGAAGCCTTTGGCCGCGCATCAAGGGTTAAAGCTTTAGTGAAAGATCTAGCCCGCCACCTTGGGATTTCCAATACATGGCAACTTGAGACTGCGGCACTTCTATCTCATGTCGGCTTTGTGACCATACCTGAGGAAACCCTTGAAAAAATTTATAGAAACGAGGCACTTACAGAAGAGGAAAACCAGCTTTTTGAAATGCATCCTTTTATTGCCTCTGATCTTATTAAAAATATACCCCGAATGGAGACTGTTGCGGAAATTATAGCCTTTCAAGAAAAGCTTTTTGATGGTTCTGGAATCCCAGTTGACCACCCAGGAGGGGAGGAAATACCGTTTGAAGCCAGAATTTTGAAAGTGGCTTTGGATTACGATGCACTTCACTCAGCCGGGAAAGATCCAAAAGAAATCTATTCAGAGCTGATTTCACGAAACGGCAAATATGACCCCAAGGTGCTAAGGGCGCTTGAAATGACCTTAGGCCTTGAAGTCAAGTACGAGATAAAAGAGATAAGGGTGGGCCAATTAGTAAGTGGAATGATTCTTGCTGAGGATGTTTGTTCCACTGAAGGACGCCTTTTGGTATCCAAAGGACAAGAGATCAGTCCTGCGCTTTGTGAGCGCCTTAAAAACGTTGCCCATATATCAGCTATTCGAGAACCCATACGGGTATTGGTAAGAGTTTAAGGAAGGAACGAAAATATCTGGTTAAGTGAAATACGACACCATATACTCTGAAAGATGCCGCCCACCATCATGTCTAGGGAGTTGTTTTCCATTTCTTTATAGCGCTTAACACCTTACAACAAAACTCAAAGTCGCAAATCTGTTTCTTTTATGCTACTTACGACTAAAAGCTATCTAGGCTCTTCATCTCTATATTCGACCTGTTTACCCATTTGGAAGGCTTTTCCCATGGCTTCCCCTATCCTGTGGTAAGTCCTTGATTTGGGAGAATATATCAGTGGGTCCACTTTGGCCGGGTCGGGCACGTTGTCTTCCATGCACGTATCAGTAACGTGTGTTTCAACTATTTCCCCTATTACCAGGAAGTGGGTACCTAATTCAAACACGTGCAACAACCTGCATTCAAGGTTGACAGGGCATTCCTTCACCAAGGGTACAGGATCCAAAACCCCGTAAAACACTTCGAACATTTCTGACTTGTCCTTTTTCCTCCCCGAATATATACCGCAAAAATCCACCTTTTCAGCCATAGCTGTTGACGGGACGTTGACTGAAAACGCCCCCATTTCTTGGATTCCCTTGAGCGTATACCGATCACGATGCACTGCCAATGCGAGACAAGGGGGCTTGCGACATGCGATACCACACCATGCCGCAGTCATAAAGTTGATTCTGCCCTCAACGATTGATCCCACCAGTACGGCAGGCATTGGATAAAGCAAAGTATCTGGTCCCATGCGAAGCTTTTTCATAAGCGTTCCTCCTCGTGTTTGATCAGGCTGATACGACCTTATTCCCCCCTAAATCTCTTCCTGTTCTATTCGATGACCTGCTTTGTTAAGCACCTCAATCGCCTTTGACAGTTCATGCCGCTTCACAAACAAATAGTCGGTATCATAGGTGGATACTGCGAGTACAGCTATTCCCACCTCAGCCAAGGGCTTGGCCAGGGAAGCTAGTATCCCAACCTCGTCAAAATCTATAGGGCCGTCTACCTTCAAGCACCGCCATTGTCTGTCGGCCAAAACAGAATCCGGGATTACGCTCACTGGGCAAAGTACGGATAATTCGTCAGACGTTCTGGCAACGAAATACAAAGGGTAACCACGCAGCCAGTCGGGTGTTTCCTCGGCGCTGCTCAGACGACAAATGCCGAATTCCTCTGCTAGCACGGACAAGGCAACCATTATCTCTAGTAACGTACACGCTAGGTTTGTGGTTATCCTCAGGCTAAGTGCATAATATACACATTTTCAGCATTTCATTCCACACCCTGATTTTTCCTTCCTCAAGGGCATGGGGAAAGCCTTTGTGCGGGGGAACAACCTCGCGGACATATTTTTTCCACTTTTGCTTGTCTGCTTAACAATCCATGGCGGCGGTAGTTTGTTGGACAGGCCTGTTGACCAACCGTCTCCTGACGCTTACCACGTAGCTGCCAAAGTCTTTATCAAGGTAGTTATCATGGTCAACAAACCAGTTCACGAGGAAAAGGAGGAAACTGCCGATTTTCCTGCTCCCTGAACTCACCTCGGGCAATAGTTCTCCGAGGCGGGTCAGCAACTTATCATGTTCTTTCCTTTGTTCTATGTATCCAGGATAGGAGTATGTCCGCATCAGCAGCTCTTCGCTTCTAAAATGGAATAAGGCGTAACGGCTCAACTCTCCCAGCACCGCTTCAAGCAAGGGGTGGGAGTTGCCTACTTTTCCCAGCTCATAAACATGCCCCATTAGTTCAAGCAGCCTCTTGTGCTGCGAATCAATCTCATCAACGCCTATTGAATATTCCTTATGCCAAGAGAAATCAAATTCCATTTTATTCTTCCTCCCCGCCGAGCCGACTTGTGGTTACGTTTTTCTTCCCACGTGTTTTGTTCATCGACCTGCACCACGCTTGCCTTAAGCGCAAAATGTGCCACCACAGCCTTGCAATCCTCTCTCCTCTGCTCTTACTGTGCCTCATATTTCTCATTTGTGTTGGTTGGATGGAATGGTGGGATATGAGGTACGCTTAGCTTTCACATGGCAGGCAAGGTGATTTTCCTCAATAAAAGCGACCGATTTGGAATGGACTGATATCAATAAAAGGTTTGTCACCAGAAAGAATTTGGGCTACAAGTTTTCCTGTGGCTGGTGCAAGCGATATCCCAAGCATCCCGTGACCAGACGCTAAGATCAGATTATTATACTTGGGGTGAACTGCAATATATGGGAGGCCGTCCGGAGTGCACGGTCGCAATCCCTGCCATATCTCGATAAAATCGAGACCTTGGGAATCAAGCCCTGGAAGATATTCGGCCACTGCCCTTAATACAGCTCTCACTCGCCTTTTATTAATGCTTTCATCGAACCCGGCCAGTTCCAACATGCCTGCAAAGCGCACGGTGTCCCCCATTGGAGTTATTACTACTCGGGCTTCGGCAAGTGACGCGGGAACTTCAGGGCAAGCCTGCGGTTTCTTGAATGTCACGCTGTACCCCTTTGCAGGTTCAATCATCAACCTCGGGTTCAGATCCCGAGCTATGACCTTGCTCCATGCTCCGGCTGCAAGCACAACCTGATCTGGATAGATGGTGCCCTTCGTTGTACGGACTGACCTTACTTTGCTTTCAGAAACATCAAAGCTTAATACTTCAGCATTGGTCTCAATTTTAAGGCCACCCTTTACCTCATGGTCGGCAAGTTGCTTCACAAACTTGTCAGGTATCAAAAGAGCATCTTCCTCAAACAGGATTCCTCCAACAGCTCTACTTTCCACCCCATGGGTTATCTCCTCTATTTCGGTCTTTTCAATGACTTTGCCGCCTATTTCAAAGGACTCCAATAGATTGAGGACTCTTTTCCCCTCTTCGAAACCTGGCCTGGTAATGAATAGTTCAAGGATTCCTTTTTGTTGAAAGCCGAAATCGAATCCTGGCATGACACTTAATTTCTTGAATAGCCTGAGGCTTTCCCTTGTCAAATCGCGAATAATTGGTACTGATCGACGAACATGGTTTTCATTGCAGAAGCAAGCGAATTTCCACATCCAGCGCAAAAGCGAGGGCTTAGGGCGTGGTTTGACATAAAATGGACTTTCCGGATTTATGAGCCATTTTAATGACTGGGAAATGACCCCTGGCGCCGCAAGGGGAACGCTGTAGCTGGGAACCACCAAACCCGCATTACCATAGGACGCACCAGAGCATATGCCAAGTTTCTCAACTACCATAACCTCTGCTCCGTGCTCCCTCAAATAATGGGCACAGCAAATCCCAATGGCTCCCGCCCCTATAATCAGTACTTCCACCTTACCATCCAATTGGCCAACAGCCCCCATGCTTACGCACTACAGCATAATAAATCAAAAAGCTTCCTCAGGAATCTCTAATGCGGATGTATCTTCTTGTTCTAGGCTGGTATGTCTCGAAAAAACATTGGTCAAGATATTCCGGCAGAAAAAACGGGCTGTTTCTATCTTGCCCCTATAAAATATTCCGTCCGCAGAATCTGTCTTCACCTCTTTGAGTTTTTGCCTGGCAATAAGTCCCTGCTCCAGGATGAGATGACCCATTACTGTCTCTGCAAAACATTCCAAGAACCGCTTAGATGTCAAAGGAATAAGCCCGAAATTTCCATCCTGGAAATATTTCATATACCTCATGGCAAAATCGGCTGTGGCTTGGGCAGCCTTGTAAACCAGCTTGAAGTCCTTGCCGAAGTCAGGGTCGTCTTTATGCTTGCCTGTAAGTGCCATAACCTCTCCTATCCAGTCCTGAAAGGCCTTTCCACCGTCTAGAGCCAGCTTTCTACCAACAAGATCAAGCGACTGGATATAATTGGTGCCCTCCCAAATGGAAACAATAAGAATGTCCCTGGCATATTGCTCAGCAGGAAATTCACTGCAATAACCAACCCCACCGAGCACGTGAATGGCCTCACGGGTAAGGATATAACCAAAATCAGAGCAATAGGCCTTGACCAGTGGCGTCAAAAGACCCACACGCGCATCTGCCAGTTTTCTTGTCTCCTCGTCAGGGTCGTATTCTGACACATCAATAAGGTAAAAAAGCCTCCCTATCATTGCACGCATCGCTTCTGTGCCGGCCTTCAACATCATAAGGGCACGCCTGACATCTTCGTGTTTGATAATGGGAACCCGGTCCCCTCTTCTGTTTGAAAACGGCGGGCCCTGGATCCTCTCTTTCGCATAGGTTCGCGCAGTATCATATGCACTCGCCGAGATACCCAGCGCCTGCACACCGCAACCCATTCTTGCCTCATTCATCATCTGGAACATCTTGGCCATACCCGAATTAGGTTCACCCAGCAGGATGCCGCGACATTTACCATTCTCTCCAAAGTTCATGGTACAGGTTGAAGAGCCGTGGATCCCCATTTTGTGCTCTATCCCACCGCAAAACACGTCATTCGGTTCGCCCAAGGAGCCATCCTCATTAACCCAAATCTTTGGCACTATGAACAGGCTGATCCCCTTTGTGCCCATGGGGGCACCCTCTATGCGTGCAAGAAGCAGGTGTATGATGTTTTCCGTTAGGTTATGTTCGCCGCAGGTTATGAAGCGCTTGGTGCCCTCTATCTTGTAAATGCGGGGATCGCCTGCTGAAGGATCAGGTACGGCCTTAGTGCGCAGCCATCCAACATCTGAGCCGGCATCGGGCTCAGTAAGGCACATGGTGCCACCCCACAGGCCCGTGTACATCTTCTCAACAAAAAGGGCCCTGTCCTGGTCTGTCCCAAAGTGCTCTATGAGTCGGCCGTTACCAACGGCAAGACCGGGATAGGTCATAAAGGCCATATTCGCCCCTAGGAACAGCTCATTGACCAAGCCCCCAACGATAGCCGGGAGCCCCTGCCCGCCAAACTCCGGATTGCTGGACAAAGCCATCCATCCGTTTTCCGCCATTACCTTCCAGCAGTCATGAAACGATTCGGGTACCGTGACACTCCCATCTTCATGGTATACGACGCCTTCGCGGTCACCATCCTGCATGGCAGGACCAAGTTTTTCCTTACAAACCTTGAGTGCTTCCTGAATGATCATCTCGAAATCTTCAAGGGCGAAGTCCTTGTAAGGTTCATAACTCAATAACCTCTCTAAATCCATGTGCTCTGCAAGCACGAACTTGAGATCCCTTGTATCTCTCTTAAAATAATTTATACCCATTTCTTTTCACCCTCTTAAAAATACCTGGTTTCGACGGAGAATATCCCCTTCCTACTCTCCTTAAAGAGCGCAAAACGAATCACCTCAGTTCCCATCAGCGTGACGCAGAATGCCCTATGGGTAGGAATTAGTCAATATCCAAAACGCCTTGACATTTCCTTGCATCCATACAATATCCCTTGACGTCATGTTCCCTTGTTGTTAAGAGTGGCTTATCCCTGAAAAAGAGGTGTTCAATGGAACTCACAGAGACCCGGTACACTACGAGCAATGGAATAGCTACTGTCGTGCTAAACCGACCTGAAAAACTGAATGCATTCACCGCTAGAATGCGCAAGGAGTTGATTTGGATATTCAAGGAGGCGGACCGCGACGATGCCGTACGTGTAATTGTAGTCACTGGAGCTGGACGGGCCTTTTGCGCCGGCGCCGATCTTTCCTCTGGGCCCTCAACCTTTGACTATCAACAACGGGAAGGTCGCAGACTGCGCACCACTGAACACCGTGATGGCGGTGGTCAAGTTGCCCTAAGCATATTTTCCTGCCGCAAACCGGTTATAGCAGCGATAAACGGCCATGCCGTTGGTATCGGCATAACTTTGACCCTCTCCATGGATATGCGCATTGTGGCAGAAGATGCCAAAATAGGTTTTGTATTTGCTAGGCGTGGTGTGGTTCCAGAGGCCTGCTCATCCTGGTTTCTCCCACGAATTGTGGGCATGGCGAAAGCAACCGAATGGGTTTATACCGGCAGAACCTTCTTGGCCAAAGAGGCCACTAATACGGGTTTATTCAATTATATACTGCCTAAAGATCAAGTCATTCCCAAGGCAACGGAAATAGCCCGGGAAATAGCACAGAATACCTCAGCAGTATCAGTAGCCCTAGCCAAGGCGCTTTTGTGGCATTCCCCTTGTGAACCAGATCCTCAATCCGCTCACCTGGCCGAATCCAAATGCTTTTATTGGGCAGGTCGGCAGTTAGATGCACGCGAAGGCATTAGGAGCTTCATTGAAAAAAGGCCTCCACGGTTCGAGCTCAGCCCAACCAAAGATATCCCTGACTTTTATCCCTGGTGGAAAGAGACCAAGGTATGATACGGCCTAACCGAGCAGTGGGCTATTAACCAAACTGCCTGTTCTTCAGAATACCTAAACGTGCCGCTTCTCTGAGGCACCTCCCTATGTCAACAACTCTAGGCCCATCATCAGAAAGTAAAACGCTCACCTGCTGGCTGGGCTCAATTTCAAGCTCTCTTTCACCATCAAGCGCAATAGTACATGCCCTCTTTTCCAAGCTGACCCTCTCACCAAGTGAGATCGACCGATACTTTTCAATCCTTACATTTATTTTCAGTGTAAAATCGATATCATCATCAGTGTGAACCGCCGAAATATACCAGTTGCCCCTAAATATAAGCCGTACTCCAAAATCAATAAGCCTTTTCTGGAAAGCGTTATACGTCTTTCCGTCGTTGTCCATTAGGTCACGGTATTCAATAGGACTATTGTCTCTTCATCCACATATGGAGACTGCCCCTTGGATTGTAGGACTGAAGGAGGGTTTGAGCGGTCTCCGAGTTGATGTGGCAGCACCCAAGTGCTTATATACAGATTGGAGAGTGACCCAATATCAGCGGCCCGAGGCCGAGCACGTAATCTATGTAAACATTACCGTCAACATCATACATCTTGGATCCCTTTGCACTAGTAAAAGAAAGAGGAACAGGTTTTTCCAAAGACCTAAGATGTAAACAGACCCCTCCTGGCATAACCTTTTGTGCACGTTGGTAAAGTTGTATAGATTTATTATAGTGTCGATCCATGCTATCTCTCCTCATTCACTTCAGTATAACGAAATACTTCTCTCTCAAAGTACTTGATTTCTAGTAAGGTAAAGTCTTTTGCCCCCGCTTAAATCGACGTTCAAGTTCACTATAAGCTCTTCCTTTTTGATTTGCGTAGCCACCAGGGAACTCTCACCTCTCCCCGAAGCAAGCCCATCACTCCCCCCGGAAAGAACAGGCAAACTATCATGACCACTATTGAATAGACGATCAAGTGTCCATATACGGACCACGTAGAACGTACGATCTCACCTAGGGTGTATATAAAGATTGTGCCAACTATAGGGCCTAGGAATGTCCCTAGCCCACCGAAGATGGCCATAACAAGCATAGCCTCGCTAATTCCAACGTTGAAGACATCAGGAGCCTCAATATAGACTACGTAATGGGCATAAAAGGCACCCATAATTCCTGGAAAAAAGGCACTTAAAACAAACGCATAGAGCAGGTAACGATTAATATGAATGCCACAAATTTGGGCAGCATCTTCGTTCTCTCTAAGCGCCACAAAGCCAGCCCCAAGTCTGGAGTTGATAATGAAATAAATAGCCAAGAGGCATGCCAACGTTAGGATCAACATTACGTAATAAAACATTTGTATGTCTTCTGAAATGATGGGCAAGCTAAGCCCCCGCGATGCCCTCAGCCAAGAATCCTCGTTATAAAAATAGACATATAGGATCTCCGCCAAACCCAGCGTTCCGAGAGCAAAATATCCTCCTCGTAACTTAATAAAAGGGTACCCAATTATACCGGCGAATAGGCCGGAAATTACTCCTCCCGCAACAAGGGTCAAAGGAAAGTTAAGAAAACCATTAATTGATAAAAATGCGGCCGTGTAAGCTCCCAATCCAAAAAATGCCACCTGACCAAATGAAAAAAGCCCCACATAGCCTCCAAGCAGGTTCCAACTACTGGCCATCACAGCGAAGCTTCCAATGAGGATCATGGAATGAAGAACATAGCTCGGCAAAAATGCTGGGCAGGAGGTCAGCAATCCAATAATACATACGGTTGGGATTAGGTATTTCTTGTTCATTTCTAGGTTATTTCCCTTCTACCGAAAAGCCCTGAGGGACGTATCAGCAGAACCGCCAGAAGGATCACAAAACCGATCATTGGTTTGTAAGTCGCTGGAATAAACAGAATAGCTATAGCCTCAATAATGCCAACCAAAATGCCACCCAAAGCAGGCCCCCATATGCTACCCATCCCACCTAGGATCACTATTGTAAAAGCCTTGAGAGTCTGTATTCCTCCCATCCCAGGTTGAAAAACCTGTGATGTGATCATCAGACATCCGGTTACGGCAGTTAGTGCAGACCAAGGCCGAAGGCCATTGAAGAGACCCATCTGGTATTAATCCCCATAAGCTGCGCTGCTTCTTCATCCTGAGCGCATACGCTCATACACTTACCCAGCCATGTGTGCTTTATGAAAAGATGGGTGCAAATAAAGGCCAAACCTGCAATAATCAGGATACCAACATCTTGGAGGTTTATAATCACATCAGAATTCATGAAATCCAGACTCAGTAAAGAGTAACTAGTTACAACAGAGCGAAGCTCGGACTTAAAAAATATGAACATCAAACCAACCATGAGGATAGCTAGAGCATATGTCATAATCAGTACGAAGGAATGGTCACTGCTCACCGGATCAAGCAAATACCTCTGAACAATCTGCCCTAAAATGAATATAGCGATGAATGTCAGTGGGATAGAAAGAAATGGATCAAGATGAAGTGAGTTGAACAACCAATATGTCAAATACCCTCCAACGAGGAGGAATTCTCCGTGGGCAAAGTTGATGATATGCATTACGCCAAAAATTATGGCAAGTCCTAGAGCCATAATAGCGTATATGCTCCCCTGGAACAGGCCCGTGATCAATGTCTGTATAAGATCCGCTAGTGTGGGCATTACTGATCCTTCTAGACGAGAAAGGGGCTTGAACTTTTCTGCCCCTTTCCGTCATGCATAAGAGTGAGGCCCAAAAGTTGACTGTTATCTGAAGGGGTATATAACCGGGCCTTCTGCCACCTCTTGAGGCCACACCCCCACTGTTTTTCCTTTTTGATTCTGGCTAATGTAGGTACCGCCATAACCTGCATTCCAGCCAGCAGGAGCAAACTTGACATGGCACCAGGCAATGTCCATGTCCAGAGATGCGATTGCATCCCTGATCTTTCTAGGGTCAAGGCTTTGTGCCTTATCAACGGCGGCTTTTAAGACCTGGGCGACTCCATATGCCCAAGCATTGCTATAGAGGGGATCTTTGCCATACTTCGCCTTAAACGCCTTGACGAACTCAGGATACCCGCCCTTTTTCCAAGCAGGCGAAAGGGGATATGCAGTGCAGTAATTATATCCAATGGGCCCTAACTCCTTCCACTCGGGTAAGCCGGGGCCTGTGCCTAAAAACACGATCTTAAATTTGATTTTCATCTTTGCTATGCCCCGCGCCAAAATCACACTGTCGTTGTAATATGATACAGCACATAGGATTTCAGCACCTTTTCTCTTAATCTTTTGAAGCATTGGGGTAAAATCACCTGTTTTTGCGTCATACATTTCACGATACACCACATCCAAGCCTACTTCTTTCGCGCGCTTCACACATCTATCCACAGCATCCCGACCATATGCACCACTCACACCAATGATAGCAATTTTGGTAGGCTTTTTAGCACCCTTGGGAGCCCATTTTTCAAAGTTATCGATCATGTCAATAAAAGGCACTGAATATGAGCCACCAAAATAACGGCTGGCCGCGATTCCAAAATGATATTTATATCCCTTTGTATAAAGCGATTCACTCGCTGCATAAGAGCTTATGATGGGAATCTTATGCCTTTCTGCGACGCTTGCGGCCGCAGCTGTTACAGATGATCCCAGTGGCCCAAAAAGGGCTATTGCCTTGTTTTTGGCCACTAGCTTCTCATAAATGCTAATTGCTGTTGCGGGGTTAGTTTGGTCATCCTCAATTATGAGCCTCACCTTTTTTCCCATTAAGCCTCCACTCTTGTTGATCATATCCACGCCCAGCTCATAGGCGTCCTTGAAATAAGGAGCCTCACTTGACAGGCCCCCTGTGAACGGCAATGAACATCCAATAACAACTTCTCTTCCCGTTGCCATAGCCGGGGTTAACATTAGACCGAATATAAGTGTCAACACAATTGCCAAAACACGCATTTCCTGTTTCCTCCCTTTCTCCTTTCTTGTTGATTAGCACGGAGAGTTTCCCTCATTAATATGAATAAAAAAGCCCCCACCTTGAATTCTTTCACAGCCCCAAATATGCTTTCTTAATTTCTGATTCCTTCAGCAGATCTGAAGAAGCGCCAGACAATACTATGTGCCCATTTTGCAAAACGTAAGCTTTATCTGCGCACCTAAGAGTTCTAACAACATTTTGTTCAACAATGAGCACAGCGATACCTCGCTTGCCGATATTAGTGACAATATCAAATACATTCTTCACAACTAACGGCGCCAATCCCAAAGATGGTTCATCTAGCAATAGCAGTTTCGGATCATTTATAATTCCCCTCGCTATAGCCAGCATCTGCTGCTCCCCGCCTGAGAGGGTTCCACCTAGTTGCTCGAGTCTCCCCTTGAGTATAGGAAACATTTCAAACCAGGCTTCCATTCTTTCCTTGACTCTACCCTCCTTCCGTTTGACATAAGCACCCATTTCCAAGTTTGTACGCACGGTACTGTTCGCGAAGATCCTCCTTCCCTCCGGAACATGTGAGATACCAGCGGCTACAATTCTGTGGGGAGATTGATCAGTGATGTCATTTCCCTCAAAAATAACCTTGCCTCGTATTGGCCTAACAAGCCCGGAGATTGTGCGTAATGTCGTGGTCTTTCCTGCTCCGTTAGCTCCCAGGAGAGCCACTATCTCGCCCGAATCAACCTCTAGGCAGACATCCCACAACACCTGTACCTTTCCATAGGACACATCTAGATTGACAAGCTCAAGCAGCATCCCCAAACCCTTCTCCTAAATATGCCTCTATAACCATAGGGTCATTTGCAATCTCCTCAGGACTCCCCTCTGAGATTTTCTCGCCATAATTAAGAACTACTACCCGATTACATAAGGTCATGATAACCTTCAAAACGTGTTCGATTATTATAAGAGTCACTCCACGCTGGTGGATATTCTTTATCAGCTCGATCACTGTTTCCACTTCGGACGGATTCAGTCCAGCGACAGCTTCATCCAACAAAAGCAATTTAGGAGAGGTAGCAAGAGCCCTGGCTATCTCCAACCGCTTGCGCTGCCCCAAAGTCAAGCTTCCCGCTAGGTAATCCTTTTTTTCTAATAATCCAGTGAACTCCAGCACCTCTTCAGCCTTCCTTCTCGCCTGGCGCCTCGACAACACACCTTTAATGCTGCCAAACATGGCCCCAACGCTCACATTCTCAATGACAGAGATATTAGAAAAAGGCTTTACTATCTGAAATGTTCTTGCCACATCCAATGAGCCCATCCGGTGCGGAGGAAACCCTGTTATATCCATATCATTGAGAATAATTCTCCCAGAATCCACCGGGTAAAACCCTGTTATCAAATTGAAAAGTGTTGTCTTGCCCGCCCCGTTTGGCCCAATAATGCCGAGGATCTCCCCTTTCCTAACCTCCAGGTTAAAATCGCTGACCGCTTTGAGTCCCCCAAAACTCTTCGAGATGTTAACAAGCTTGAGAATTGTCGAAGCGCCGTCATTCATGTTTCCCACCCTGTACCCATCAAACCACTTTCTCTAGGGGCTATTTTTAGTGAGTTCCTAGCAGCATCTTGATAGACTTCAGCACTATCTTGATCTTTGTATCACCCGAAAGAAGTTTTTTTCGCTTCCCGAAGTAACTGCCAAACCGCCAATCGTAGTGCTCTGAAACACAAGAAAACATAAACAGCATTACATGGTTATCTATGACAAAGGCCGCCACATTGCTATCTATCCTTCTATCGATATCCCCACTGTCTTTACCTTTTTCAACAAGATTTACCCACATCTTCTTGGCCGGCTCTTCGATTCTTTCAGAAAGTAAGGGGGCCATTTTACTCATGGCGGGAAGCCCTAGGTCAAAATAAACAGAAATATAATCAGCGTTTCTTCTTGCTAATCTCACTATATCCTTCAGCAAATCTTCAAGCATATCGTATACCGACTTATCCGCATCGGAAAACCTTTGAGGATCAATGGAAAAAAGGTGCACTATCCGATCAAATACAGAAATGTACAAATCCTCTTTATTCTTAAAATACTTGTATAACGCGCCATTAGAAATTCCGGCCCTTCTGCAAATCTCTCCCACGTTGGCCTGATAATATCCTTTGGCGGCGAATACGGCAGCCGCGGCATCCAGTATCGCTATTTGTTTCTTTCTAGGTAATTTCTTGAAGGTCTCTAGCATAGACAAATCCAGATCAGAGAGTGAGCGTTCACTCTCCAAATATCACCAAAATCCTCCCCTGTCAACCAATTATTAGGATTGATGTATGAATCAGAATTCGACTAACTTCACTATTATAACTTATGAAAATTGTTGCCTTTTATTTTTATACTTTCCTCTTCTCTTACTTGAGGAGGTCGATAGAACTGCGGCGATACCCTCAATTGCTCGGCCTATCTCCCTAAAGGTTGGAACCCCGACCTCATGAGCCTTAGTATTGAACCGTCTTAACTCCTCTCTTCTTCCCAAGGCGCATAGGAAAAGGGGCTTGTGAGCCTTCCTGGCCATTTCGGCAATGTATGCCAGGTCTAGCTGCCTGGAAACAACTCCTCCTACAAAAAGGTGCATAAGAATCGCATCAACGCCTGGGTCCCGGCAAACTGCCTTTACGGATTCTCCGTATGCCCTTTGGGAGCCTGATCTTTCTATTGCAGGCCATAAATCTATTGGATTAGTGGGCGGCATCCACTCCGGATAAACAACCTTCAAGGACTCCAAAGTTTCGGCTGATAACTCTGCCAATCTAAGGCCTCTCCTTGTCATCAAGTCGGTTGAGACAATCCCCGCAGCACCACTAAAGGTGATTATGGCTATTCTGCCCCCTGCGTTTTGATTTACATGAGGGTACATTGCAAGGGCTTTGGCGATTTCAGCCATTTCGTGAAAATCGCTCGCTTCAACAATGCCAACTTGTTTAAAGGCTCCTCTTATAATATCAAAGTTCCCTGCCATACTTGCCGTATGGGACATTGCAGCTTCTGCTCCCTTCTCCGATTTTCCCCCTTTTAATACCACAACAGGTTTCTCAGACGCCTTACACAAACTGAAAAATCTTGGCCCATCACAGATGGACTCAATGTATAAGCCGATGGCTGTTGTTAACGGATCCTTCATGAGGTATTCAAGCAAATCGCACTCGTCTACATCAGCCTTGTTGCCAATAGAACATGCCTTGCTGATACCAGCAGTGGTGTGGCTCATAAGATCAATCAAGAACCCTGCTGAAAGTAGCCCGCTCTGAACGATTAAGGACACTTTCCCCTCCAGCATTCCCTCTTCCCAGATGGTCGGAGAAACAAAGGAAAAAACGTGCTTGTGCACCACATCCACTATTCCCATGCAATTTGGACCCCAGATTCTTATCCCGGTCTCCCGGGCAACACACACAATCTCCTCCTGTAAGGCCTCCCCTTCCCGGCCGACCTCGGCAAAGCCTGCAGACTGTATCATTACCCCCTTTATTCCTCGTTTTGCACATTGTCGTACCAGATTTGGCACCTTCGGAGCAGGTACGAAAATGATCGCAAGATCCACGGGATCGGGGACATTTAAAACCGATGGATAGCAGCTAAGCCCCTCTATCTCCGTGTATCCAGGATTGACAGGATAAATCAAGCCCCTGTAACCCATTAGCAAATTCTTTATTATAGAATAGCCCACTTTGTTGATGTTCGGGGTCGCACCTATGACGGCTATTCCCTTTGGATTGAAAAAGTACTCCATCGAATCTGCACCTCATCATTGGAAAACGTCGAGTCCACAATTCCACGCTAAAGTACCATGCGCACTTGACACTGTCAAATAGACATTCTAAATGAAACTTGTTCGCTAAGTTTAGCGGATTCATTGTGATGCTGAAATGTGAATTAGGGAGTAGCGTATGGTAAGCACAAGAATTCTATTGGGACCCATGAGGCTACCGTTCCTGGTTCTAACACCTACCTGTGTGCTAGTTGGGGTAAGTACCGCATTCAGGTCCTCGGGGCGGCTCGATTGGGTGCATGTAATCCTTGCATTTGCAGGGGCCATTGCTGCCCATATAAGCGTCAATGTGTTCAACGAATATTTTGATTTTAAAAGCGGTTTAGACTTTTACACGCAGCGAACCCCCTTTAGCGGAGGGAGTGGTACCTTACCTCAAAATCCATCTGCAGCCAGATATGCACTGATTACCGCTTTGGTTACATTACTCATCACGGGGGCTATTGGTATCTATTTCGTGCTAATCAGGGGATTGGCGCTACTACCCCTAGGTATATTCGGCCTTATCCTCGTGTCTTTTTATACCACGTGGTTCACACGTAACCCGTTTGTGTGCCTGATAGCCCCAGGGCTTGGCTTTGGGCCCCTGATGGTCATGGGTGCGGACTTTGTACTCACGGGAAAATATTCATGGATGGCCTTTATCGGGTCCCTAGTACCCTTTTTCCTGGTTAGTGATCTCTTGCTTTTAAACCAGTTCCCCGATGTAGAGGCTGATAGAAAAGTAGGGAGGCACCATTTGCCTATAGCAATTGGTGTACGTAGCAGCGGCCTTGTGTATTGTGCATTTCTACTGTTGGCTTACCTTACCATACTCTTGGGCGTTTTTTTCGGATTATTTCCCCGACTCAGCCTGATGGGTCTCCTCACCGCACCTGTGGCAGGAATCGTTTCCCGTGCAGCAATAAAATACGGTGGCGATATACCAAAGCTGATGCCATTCATGGGATTAAACGTGCTTGTGGTCATCCTTACCCCAGTGCTTGTTGCTGCCGGGCTATTTTTCGGTTAATCAACTTCTGATTCCTTCTGCTCTACCTTCTGCAAAAAGCTTTCACGTCGCTCCTTGCTCCATTGGGAGCAATAAGCTGGTTTTCCCTTCATGACTCTCTGCAAGCAAAGCGAGCACGAAGGTTCACACTGAACAATAGGCTCCTCTACCTCACCCTTTGCCTTCTTGGGCCAAAGCGGATCTGCAAACAGGACCCTTGCCAGCCCAACGAGATCCGCCTTTCCTTGCTCTATAATCTTGGAAGCAAATTCAGGTGTCTGAATTCTTCCCGCCGCTATAATAGGGGTATTGGAGACACTGCTTTTCACTTCTTCTGCGAAGCCTACCATATAGCCCTGCTCTTTTTCCTTTTCCTTGTACTCTGGTAGGAAGAAAGAGTCATAAGTCCCAGCCATTACGGAAAGATACGCCACACCTCTCTGATCTAGCTCTTTTGCAAAGACCTTGGTCTCTTCCAAATGGAGCCCATCGGGCAACATCTCATCGGCGAGAAACCTGTATCCAACCGCAAAATCCTCACCAACCTCCTCCATTACAGCCTCAACAACCCTTAGTGGAAACCTCATGCGATTTGTGAGCTCTCCTCCGTACTCATCGGCTCTGTGATTTGTCCTGCTCGAAAGAAACTGTACAAGTAGATATCCTGTCCCGCCATGAAGTTCGACTCCGTCGAATCCGGCCTCCTTGATCCTCTTTGCTGCACTTGCAAAAGAATTGATTATCATTTTTATTTCCTCGCGGGTAAGCTCCTTCGGAACCACATTTCCCGTCTGTACCGGTGAAGGAGCTACTCTATCCGGAAGATATGCGTATCTCCCGGCGTGATTAATCTGGGCAAATGCTATGGCACCATGGTGCTTTATTGCACTGCTTAACAAGGATAATCCTTCAATGTACCTGTCATGGTCAGCCCTTACCATAAAAGGAGAACCCATACCTTGTGCATCGATGGCGATATTCTCAACAACAACCATTCCTACCCCGGAGGACGCCATTTCCGCATAGTGTTCAAGCATCAATTGTCCGGGAGTCCCATCGGGCCTTGCATATCCTACAAACATGGGGGTCATGGTTATTCGGTTTTTCAACACAAGATTTTTCATTTTGAATGGCTCGAAGAGCTTCATTTCATTTCCCCTCCTTTAACCAAAGCTTCGGCCACATCAACAACCCTCCATGGCCGATCTCCCAATTTTTGATACCGGTTGCTCAACGTTGCTTAAACATTATCTCAACTTCGCGTCTCAAAATTTTTCCCATGGTGTTTTTTGGCAGTTCCGGCAGAACGCGTATATCCTTTGGACATTTCCAGTCATGCAAATACCTGCGGCAGTGAGATTTCAACTCCTCGGATTCAGCCGCACAACCAGGGCGAGATACTACTGCAGCCACCACCCGTTCCCCCCATCGTTCGTCAGCCACACCTACCACACATGACTCAAGCACATCTGGGTGCTGATTAATTACATCCTCTATTTCCTTGGGCGAGATATTCTCACCTCCCGAAATAATGATATGCTTGAGCCTATCCGTGATATAAAAATATCCTTCTTCGTCAATTCGTCCAAGGTCCCCGGTTCGAAACCATCCATCTGTAAAGGCCTTCCTTGTCTCCTCCGGCTTTCTCCAGTAACCCGGTGTTATACATGGCCCTCTAAGCCACAGTTCTCCAACCTCCCCGTATGGCACATCCACGCCACTTTCCGGATCCACGACCCTCACCTCCAGGCCGGGCATGGGAAGTCCCACGGAGCCGGGTTTCCTCTTGCCGTATAGTGGGTTTGAAAAATTCATCCCCGTCTCTGTCATACCCTCCCGTTCCACGGGTTCTTTTCCCAAAACCTCTCTTATCTGTTCAAAATGCTTGGGCAGTAAAGGAGCTGAACCGCATGTCCAGAGTCTGATATGAGTGAAGTCAGGTCTGCTTTCCCCTAGATAATCCAGCAATTTAATGTACATGGCAGGTACTGCCATAAACACGGTGCAAGCCTCATCCCCCTTCTTATTGGACAGTATCCTTATCACATGCTCAGGTTTGAATTCATTCAGCATCACCACTGTGGCCCCGGCCAACAAGGCTGTGTGGAAGGCAAAACACAGGCCATGGACATGAAAAAGGGGTAAGGCATGGCAAATCACATCTCTACTCTCTATCTCCCACACATTGATGATGTTCAGTGCATCGTGTATCAGGTTGGTTTGGGTTAGGATGGCGCCTTTTGGCTTTCCGGTGGTCCCCGAGGTATAAATAATCAGACCCGGGTCTTCCGGGCTGATCTCTCCTGCAATCTTTTCTACTAGAGGTTCATCAATCACATCCAGGTCTTCGAATGGGAGGTGGGTATCATACACAAGTGTCTGAACATCTGTGCCAAGATCTTCGATCAGCCTTTTCTCTTCAACTCCGCACACAATCAGTTTAGGGTCGACGTCCTTAATGAAATACTCCATTTCAGCTTTCTTGAACCTAGGATTGAGGGGAACCGAAATTGCCCCGATTTTCTGAAGTGCTATGTAGGTTATTACGAAAAAAAGTGACTTGGGCATGAACAGGATGACCCTATCCCCCTTCTTAATACCCATGCGCATAAGCCCTTGGGTCGCTCTGTTGGATTCTTGATCAATTTGGCGGTAGGTAAGTTCTGCATCCTTTGTCCCATCTCGATAAAACGCGATTGCTTTTTTCCCAGCGTGTCTTTTGAAGCTATCTATGAAACATTGTGCAACAGAGCCGAACATTACTTATCCTCACAACGCTTGATATTGGCATATAAGCTAAAGGGTTAGAACCCAATGAGAAACGCTGTGCCGATACATTCCCCATTGACAGTAAGCAAGCCTATCCTCGGCGAATATACCATTTATTAGAAATGATAACAGCTCTTTTATATATAAATCCCAAGCAGGTCCCGCGAAAGGGGCAAAGTATAGCTTCAATCAGAAAACCCATAGTGGGATAAGGGATGGGGAGGGATGGTGACCCGAATATTCTGTCTTTACTCTCTAATCTGTGTATTTCCTCAGGATGGAGCGGATCTGGGTAATAAGCACGTTGTAACTCGTGGGCAATTTGTCCTCTTCCAAGAAAATTTCTCCGGTCGCATCCTTTTTTACCTTCGTGATACCAGGGTATTTTTTCTCTAGCATTTCTATTGTGTGCTGCTGTTTTTTCGCCACGTGGAGGAGCTTTGCTGCTTCCTGCATCAGGGCCTTTTGTTGTAATGCCTGTCGGATGGTTATGGCAAGGTCAAAGACATTGCACGGTTTGCGGAAAAAACGATATATTTGTCCCTCGTTGATGGCCTTGATGGCCATCTCCAGGTTTGCATGGCCTGTTAAAATCATTCGTATGGTATCGGGATATTTCTTTCGAACAATACTCAAGAATTCAGAACCCGTCATACCCGGCATCATTTCATCGGATACCACAACGTCGACGGACTCTTGCTCCAAGATCTCCAAAGCTTCCTCAGCTGACCCAGCACTAATCAACTCATAGGGCTCAGCAGAGAGAACGTCCTCCAATAACTCTGTTATGGCCTTTTCGTCATCCACGATGAGTACAGTATGGGTGGACTCATCGCCTCTTGTCCGTGGAAGCACCGCCATCTTTACCTCCTGACTGATGGTTTGCTACTCATTGGTTGTTACCCTTAGCGTTTGCTCTTTTTACAGGAGGATGCAATAACGGTGCCATTCACCCAAAGTGTCAGCGTATAAATCGGACCTTGCTCGAGACATCCTTGCGGGGAGATGCGGGTGTTTCCCCTGCCGGTTTGCCAAGGCATAAGATGCTCACTGGGTTCTTTTCAGGGGGTATTTCGAGTATTGCTCTCATATTTTTCTTGTCATATAAGGTAAACCATAAAGTCCCCAATCCAAGTGCATGCGCTGCCAGGTGCATATTTTGGATGGCCGCAGCACACGCGTATTGATAGCCCACATTTCCTTCTTCCAGGAACGCGTCCAGGCCCGTTTTTTTGGGGTCCCCCACCACGGCTATGAGCACGGGTGCTGATTTCAGGAAATCCACCCGGTACTTTCCAAGCCATTTCCATCCACTTGTCTCCAAGCCCCAGTTTCTACACCGCTCAGCCTCCTCGAAGATTTTTTCCTTGGTTGTTTGGTCTTCAATTACAATGAACTCCCACGGTTGCGCATTCAACGGCGATGGTGCCCATGTACCTGCCTCGATGATTTTAATTATGGTTTCCTCTGGTATTGACTCCTCCAAAAAGCTTCGGCAACTACGTCTCCCTTTGATAGCCTCAAATACATCCATGCCTGCCCCCTTTCTTGTTCCCTTTGTTCATGTTTTTTCCCTGCCGCTAATTATTTCCCTGATCCTTCCTTCTCTCCCTTTGTGCGGTGACACAATACACACCCTTCCCTTCCATCCCCGGAACAAAGCACTGGTTGTCTGAGACACACTCTGCTCGGCGATGGTCGCCACTTTTCCACCTATTCACAAGGTGGGGTTCTCTGATAAACGGCCTGCTCATGGAAAAGTAATCGGCTATGCCACTTTTGAGTAATTTATCGGCAACCTGCAAGGATCTGATTCCACCAACCAGCATCAAAGGGATATTGAGTTCCTTTTTAAATTCGGCGGCCTCAGTGCGAAAATACGCCTCTTTGTCCTCTCCCTTTATACCCAGCCGGCTTGGGCCCATCTTTCCGCCTGTAAGAACCCCTCCGCTAAGCTCGATCGCGTCTATACCGTTGCGCTCCAATAGCTTTCCTATCTGAATAGAGTCTTCCAGGCTCAGGCCCCCGTCAATAAAATCAGCACAATTCATCTTGACAAGGACCGGGAAATCTGGACCCACTGCCATTCGAATTGAGGAGAGAACTTCCAACAATATTCTTGCCCGGTTCTCGGGTGAGCCGCCGTATTCATCATCGCGTCTATTATAAAACGGGGAAAGGAATTGGCTCAGGAGATACCCATGGGCGGCGTGAATCTGTACTGCGTCAAACCCCGCTTCCTTGGCACGAGATGCTGCATTACCAAAGGCAGCTACCACCCTTTGGATATCATCCTTGCTCATCACCCTCCTGGGAGTCCTAGCTATACCTTCCAGGGAAGACGGCGCAATAGGATCATGGCCTGTCAAACTGCGGCGCGCAAAGTAACCCGAATGGGCAAGCTGCAGTGCTATTCTGCCCCCTTGCTCATGGACTGCCTCGGCCATCCGCCTCAGACCCTGTACCAACCTGTCCGCGTATGCTCCCAGTTGCCAAGGGCTTGCTTGGCCTTGCTTTTCCACATAGGCATGTCCCGTGACTATAAGACCTACCCCTCCCCGGGCTAAAGAGATCATGGTGTCAATGAGACGTGGGGTTACCGCGCCATCGTTAGCGGCAAGCCCTTCCCATGTCGCAGAACGTATAAACCGGTTGGCAAGCTTCATGCCACTTATTTCAGTTTCTTCGAACAGCTCTTTCATCGCCTTTTTCCGTAGAACCTATTATTCCTTTATCCGTGTGCCGTGAAGTACCGCCATGAAACATCACCAAAACCGCTAATCAATGTCAAGAGTCACGAAAAACCGCAGATCTAGCCTAATCTGTCTCTTTTCCTCGGCCGCAAACAAGTTCTCGGATCCGTTCGCTCAGAAATATTATGGACTCTATATCCAGATGTTCTTGGATTGTTTCATCAAACAGTAACTTTACTTTCGGCTCTAGCCTTTCCTTTTCCTCACCTCGCCAAAAAAGAACCTTCACAGGGATCCTTGGGAGAGGCCTTAGTTCATAGCACAAGTCACAATTCATCTCCGGCTCACCCACTTCCGTACCACCTAACTTGATCAGGTTTCCCACCGCCTGTTCATACCTTTCTTTCAGGCACTCTTGAAGCGGCTCTTCAACTTGCTCTCTCATTGATTTGATCTTTGATACTGTATTGGGTAATTCCTCAAGCGCCTTCCACTTACCCGTCGGAGCAACAGATGCACCTTGTGCCATATGATTGTAAAGGAATACCTGCTCCCACCTGTTAAGATCCTCTCCATTAGATCTCTTTATTCCCTCGGGAGTTACTATTACCTTATCCGCAAAATACGAGAGTTCTATCACTAAGTCTCCCCCACTATTCTTCAGCGTACCCCCTATCCTTGCCGCAATATCCTGAAGTTCCATTGATGACGCACGCTCCCTCGCCCAGTTCAGCGCCTCCTGAGCAGGGTCTTTCTTCAGCCACTTGCCACTAGCATATTGCTCCTCCAGCGCCTTCTTTGTTCGCTCCAGCACCTCAGGCGGGATATGGGGGCACCGGTCTAAAGGAAACTTTTCCGAAATAACCTTTCCGGCAAACGCCAAACAGGTTGGAAAGCCACAGTCCTTGCAATTTGTCTTGGGTAACACGTCCCTGTATAAATCCACCACCGAAATCGCCATAACTCAATTGTCCAAGCACTGGATGTAGAAGAAAAAAAATATTCCACGCCAAATTCGATACTAGTCAACACATCCCAGTTTTTCAGACAAAGAATTCCTGGGATCTATGCATTACTGTAGCATGGATGGGCGTGGAACCAAAATAATCCCCATCAATCTGAACAGCCGCTGGTGGGCTGGAGTAAACGCCTATTGTCCTGGCCCTGACCCAAATAAGGTTCTTTTGCATCTTTTGGTCCCTGTATCCAGCTGCCATCAGCAAGTACCTGAAAATGCTAATCAGGTCCATTTTCTTGAAAATTATTACGTCTAGAAGACCATCATCGATCCAAGCCCCTCTGGCGAAGCAAAAGGGTCCGCCGTAACGCTCTGTATTACACAGGAGTGCGCCAAGCCCTGAAAACGTCCCTTGTTCTGTTTCCACGCGGACAGTAGTTGGAATAAACCTTAAAAAGGTTACCAGAGAAGCCAATACATAGGCCCAAAGCCCAAGGACACGCTTATGTGCCGCGGTTAGCCTTGCGGCAACTTCGCCGTCAAAGCCTATGCCTGACATCAAAAGGAAACACCGTCCATCCACATGACCTAGATCCACTGCACGTCTTTTGCCTTTCATTGCTAGGCTGGCCGCCTTTAGCGGATCTTTCAGCGGGATCCCGAGCTCTCTTGCTAATACGTTTCCCGTCCCAACCGGAATGATTCCAATTGGCATGGTGCCAGGTCCATAGATATTTATAAACCTGTTAACCGTCCCATCGCCTCCCATGATAATGGCAGCGTTGAAATCCTTGTCAGCGGCTTTTCTAACGGGTAACCTCACGGGATCCAGGATTTCCTGCACATTTACACCCATGGACCTAAAGTAGGCCGAGACCCCCTTGAATGTGGCCTCGCGGAACCTACCTGCCTGCGGATTACCTACCATGAGAATGGAGGTGATGTTCTCCCCTGACCTGGTCACAAGCCTAGAACAGGATTAAGGACGGATCATAGTCCTCAACTTTCTCATAACCAAGAAGATTAAGCAGGGTAGCAGCTACGTTGGAAAGCCCCCTTTTCTCCAACGCGGCCATTTCATACTCCCCGGAGTAACCTGAATCCACAATTACAAATGGCACGGGATTAAGGGTATGGGAAGTCTTGGGCTTACGGTTGCCCTCAGAATCAATGGTAAACATTTCGTCTGAATTGCCATGGTCCGCTGTTACAACGGCTATACCCCCTAATTTCAATACTTCTTCAACAAGCACTCCCACGCATGAATCCACTGTTTCAACAGCAATGATTGCCGCCTCCATCACACCCGTGTGTCCTACCATATCGCCATTGGCGAAATTTAGCCTGCCAAAGCGATACCTTCCGCTCCTCAGCAATTCGATGGTCTTCTCTGTGATCTCCTGCGCTTTCATTTTCGGGGCCTTATCGAATTGGATCTTGTCCGAGGGTATCTCAATATAGGTTTCAAGGCTCTCATCGATATAACCTGACCGGTTGCCATTCCAAAAGTAAGTCACGTGGCCAAATTTCTGCGTTTCTGATATGGCAAAGGAAGTCACGCCTTCGGCGCATAAGTATTCACTGATCGTACGATCAATGGCCGGTGGCATCACCAAGAAATTAGGTGGTATGTGAAGGTCACCGTCGTATTCCATCATACCTGCATAAAGAACATCTGGTAACGGGCCCCTGTCAAATTCGTGAAAATCCTTTTCTGTAAAGGCCCTTGAAATCTCGATCGCTCTATCTCCCCTGAAATTAAAGTTGATCACTGCATCTCCGTCCACAATGGGGCCGACGGGCTCGCCGTTTTCGTCCACTACGACAAAGGAGTCCATATACTGATCCGTTATTTCGGGATCCTCCTTATAATACGTCTCAACCGCCTCTCTGGCCGAACGAAATTTCCGCCCCTTTCCCAGTACATGTGCTTCCCAGCCCCTTTTTACTATACGCCAGTCCGCCTCATACCGGTCCATTGTTACCTTCATGCGTCCTCCTCCAGAGGCAATCCGGTAATCCAGACCCTTTTCTGCCGACAGCTTTGCCAGCTTCTCCTCAGTGGGAATTATATAGTTAAGCGCGGAGCGTTCTCCCACGTCCCGTCCGTCCAATAATGCGTGAACCCGTACCCGTTTGATCCCAAGCTCAGCGCACTTATCAATTAATTTGTAAAGATGATCAATGTGGGAGTGAACATTGCCATCTGAAAGTAGTCCTATAAAATGGATCGCCCCCCCCTTCCGGCCTCTTTCAACAATCTGTTTCCACAATTGCGTCTCGAAGATTTTTCCTGTTTCTATAGCCTTATTGACCAATCGTGCTCCCTGGTCAAAAATACGGCCTGCACCAAGGGCATTGTGCCCCACCTCACTGTTGCCCATATCCTTATCAGTAGGTAGACCAACTGCCGTCCCGTGTGCCTGTAAGCTACAAAACAGCTTCGAAGCAAACAGCTTGTCTAACGTAGGAGTATTGGCCATGAAAACAGCATTCCTTTCATCCTGGGGACCCAAGCCTATTCCGTCCATTATAATCAGCAGCAACGGCCCTTCTCTTCCAGAAAATACTGGGTGCCTTTGAAGTTTCAGTTCCATTTTTTCTCCCTCAAGGTGTTCAACACCTGCCTGCCTTGCTCATTTACGCCAACATACTACCAAGCTAACATACCGGCAAACCGGCCCTAACCGCAAGACTATTCTGAGACATACTAAAATGATTTGACCCCCAGGATTTTTCTTTTTGGCCTTACTTTTTGGCGAAAATTTCCCGGCCCCAACGGCAGTGTACAAACCTCTTTGCAATCCAGCTTCTTGATTCCATCATCTAACGTGCTCACGGAACACTCGGATCGTTGCACTGCTTAACCTTAGACCTGGGACCCAACAGGAACACTATCAAACAGCGGCAAAAAATCTTCTGCCTTTGAGAAAATACCATAATGTCTTCCTGTGTGGATAAACAAAGTTAGCACTTGTCAAACAAAAAGAAAAAACCGCATACATGACAAAAAAATACGCTACTACGCTAAAAGAACCCGCCAGACCTGTCAAGAAACTCCACACCATTGGTGTTTCAATACCGCTTCTGGATACACACCAGCAGACTGATTTTTGGACCTCAAGCTACGCAATGGCATTGAGAACAACGCAAATTTTGTGTATTGTGGCTGGAACAAAATTTCGGCCTTAAATTTCCTAATCTTTCTAAAGGCCGAGTAGCCGAAATTTCTTAACTTGGCTTCGGGACGCAACGGACAACGCCGGCTGAAGCCAGATCACAACATCAAGGGATAAAAGGATGGTACAGGAGGACCTTGGCTATGCCTCAACATGTTGTCATCATTGGAGCGGTTGCCCTCGGACCAAAGGCTGCCTGCCGGTTCAAGAGGCTGGAACCTGAATCCAGGGTTACAATGATAGACCAAACAAACCTTATTTCCTACGGTGGCTGCGGTATACCCTACTTTGTGTCAGGGGATATCAGTTCACCCGACGAGCTTCAGTCCACAAGCTTTCACATGCTTAGAGACAAGAAATTTTTTAAGGATGCAAAAGACATAGATGTCATCACCAAAACCAAAGTTACAAGAATTCACAAAGACAGAAAGCTCGTTGTACTTGAAGATATTGACACAGGGGCACTGGAAGAGATTTCTTACGACCAACTAGTCCTCGCCACAGGAAGCAACCCCAGGATACCCTCTATTGACGGCATCCAATTGAAAGGTGTCTACACAGTCTCAAACTTGGAAGACGCAATAGCCATAAGAAACGAAATTGCCGAGGGCAATGTTGAAAACGCAGTGATCATAGGCGCTGGAGCCATTGGCCTGGAGATGGCTGAGGCCATGACAGACCTATGGGGAATTGAAACCACAATAGTTGAAGCGGCTGATCAGCTCCTGCCAGGCCTGATCAGCAAGAACATGGCAATCATGGCCCAGCGTCATATGGAGGAAAATGACATAACATTTCACTTCTCACAAAAAGTCCTGAAACTCCAAGGGCAAAAAAGGGTGGAAAAGGTCATTACCAATGACTTGACCCTAAAGGCGGATTTGGTTGTGATCGCAACCGGTGTGATACCCAACGATAAGCTGGCAAGGGAGGCGGGTCTTGAAGTGGCTCCAAGGGGCGGTATAGTGGTGGATGAGTATTTAAGAACCTCTGACCAGTACATTTATGCTGGCGGCGACTGTGCTCTCATTAAAAACCTTGTCACGGGAAAACCTGATTATTTCCCATCTGGATCCCTTGCAAATCGCCAGGGCCGGGTTATCGGCACTAATCTGGCCGGGGGCAAAGCCAAGTTTGAAGGAGCGGTGGGCACTTTTATTATCAAACTGTTTGACATATCAGTTGGAAGCGTAGGGTTGTCTCTAGCCAGAGCCAGGCAAGAGGGATTCAATGCCGTAAACACCCTGGTGGTCCAGTTTGACAGGGCTCATTTTTATCCGGAAAAGGACCTCATGTACTTGGAACTTACAGTTGAAAAGCATACAGGAAGGGTCCTGGGCATTCAGGGGCTTGGGAACAAGGGTGATGGAATGTTTGCAAGGCTCAGTGCTGTGGCCCCGATTCTCAGGTTTTCCCCTACTGTCGAAGATATAGGCAACCTCGAGCTTCCTTACTCCCCTCCGTTTTCAGCTGCTATGGACATACTGAATGCCTTGGGTAACACTGCCCAAAACCTCCTGGAAGGAAAAAACAGGGTGGTAGATCCTGACGAATTTGTCCAGTGGTGGAATGAGCGGGATAAGGGTGAAACCTTCTTCCTGGATTGCCGCGGATGGGGTAATGCACAGAGCTTTGTGGAGAAGTACCCAGAGCACTGGAAAAGCATCCCTCAAGATGAGCTCCGCGCACGCCTCCACGAGGTTCCTCGTGATAAGCGGATTGCCCTCATTTGCAACACTGGTGTTCGCTCCTATGAGGCCCAGATTACCTTGGACCAGTTTGGAATTCGCAACACGTTCAACCTCCAAGGAGGAATGGCGGCTGTAAAAAAACTGGGCGAGGAGATTTAGTCTCCTCCAAAAGACCCAAGCCGCCAGTACCGAAGCAGCGCCTCGCTGGTCTTCCGACGTTCGGCCGCAGGCCTTGTTGCTTCCATAAAACCCGCGTTTGCCATCCCTGTCTTCAGTTGCTCCTTTACATTCCCGGCCCTTTTATGCTATTTGCCACTCAGCTCCATATAATGCGAGGCAGGCGCCATGCACATACCCTTCATACTCGAAAAGGTCCTTTCCCTTTATGAGAACAAGGAAGCGGTAATCTCCGGGGAAAGACGCTTCACTTACGGAGAATTTGCAACCCGGGTGTACAGGCTCTCAAATTTATTCCGTAATATGGGACTTCGCAAAGGCAGCTGTATCGCGATCCTGCACCACAATAGCCACGAATTCCTTGAGGCCTATTTTGCAGCAGCACAGATTGGTGCTGTTTTGAATCCGATCAACTTTAGGTTATCTCCGCCTGAAATCTCCTTTATCCTTAAGGACTCGGAAGCCTCTGCCCTGATAGCTGCGTCCAGGTTCTCCTCCACTGTATCATCATTGTCTGAGTACAATATTGACCTAAAGTCTATATTGTTTACCGGCCAACCTCAGCAAGATGCTATTCTACCCCCAGGCACCCTTGACTACGAGCAGGCAATTGAGCAGGAAAGCGGAAATCCTTCCCCTGTGGCAGACATCAAAGATGACGACCTGGCCCACCTCTATTACACAAGCGGTACCACCGGCAAACCAAAAGGGGTAATGCTCACACACAAGAATGTCTGTGTCCATGCCCTTGCTGCCATAGCTGAACTCAGCCTCAGGGACGCGGACGTGTGGATACATGTAGCCCCCCTGTTCCATCTTGCAGATGCTTGGGCCACCTTTGCCATTACTTGGGTGGGAGGAAAGCACGTAACAGTTCCGGAATTCAACCCAGAGTTGGTTTTGAAAACCATGCAGAGCCAACGAGTAACCATAACGAATATGATTCCCACCATGCTAAATATCCTCGTAAACACTCCCGGTATCGAGACCTATGACTTCTCTTCACTCAGGGTCATGCTCAGCGGAGGGGCACCCATAGCCCCGGACGTAGTCAAACGGATAATGGAAACCTTCAAGTGTGATTATGTTCAGACCTATGGTATGACGGAAACGAGCCCCTATTTGACCCTATCAATCCTTAAGGAAAATCTTCTTGCCTTGCCTGATGAAGAAAAATTCAAATACAAGGCCAAAACAGGACGTCCTTTCCTAGGCGTTCTACTAAAGGTGGTGAGAGAAGATGGGCGAGAGGTCACCCCCGACGGGCAGGAGGTTGGCGAGATCATTGTAAAAGGTGATATTGTAACCCCTGGCTACTGGCATAACCCCCAGGAGACGGCCAAAGCCATCAAGGATGGCTGGTTGTATACTGGAGACATGGCCGTTATAGACAAAGAAGGCTACGTGAATATCGTGGACCGGAAAAAAGATATGATAATAACGGGGGGTGAAAACGTTTATTCAGTAGAAGTAGAAAATGTGCTTTATAAGCACCCCGCAGTACTTGAGGCCGCAGTCATCGGGGTGCCCCATCCCAAGTGGGGAGAAGCGGTAAAGGCCATAGTTGTCCTCAAAGAGGGACATCAGGCCACAGAACAAGAGTTAATCTCCTTTTGCAAGGAAAGAATGGCCCATTACAAGGCACCTAAATCCGTGGACTTTGTCCAGCAATTGCCCAAGACGGGGTCGGGAAAGATTTACAAGAAGGGACTAAAGGACCGCTATTGGGCTTGACAAAGGTGAACCACCGTTATATCCAAGCAGACGGCTTTGGCTCATTCGTATTTTCACAACAAAATCCAAATCCTATGAGGAGGTGCGATATGAAGGGTAAGCTACTGAAAACCGTTCTCACGGTGGCTGTGGTTTTTGTCGTGGCTCTCACGTTATCAACAGCCACAGAGGCCAAATTGCCCAAGAAGGTAATTATCGGCGGCACTATCAGCCTGTCCGGTAAGTTTGCCAAGGAAGGCCAGCAAAGTGTTTGGGGAGTAAAGGCGGTAGAAAAGTGGGTTAACACCGTGCACGGGGGTGTAAAAATAAATGGCAAGAGCATCCCTGTTATGTATAAATACTACGATGACGAATCCAAGAAAGAAACCGTTACCAGCCTCTGCGAAAGGCTCATTACCTCTGATAGGGTAAAATTTATCCTTGCCCCCTATAGCTCGGGCCTCACCTTGGCGGGTGCGCCAGTTGTGGACAAGCACGGTGTGCTTTACATGTCCCACGGTGGAGCCAGTGACAGGATTTTTGACCAAGGTTACAGCTACGTTGTGCAGACCCTCTCCCCTGCCAGCAAATATCAGACCGCGCCCTTGGACATGATTCACAAGCTCGACCCTTCCGCCAAGAAGATAGCGTTTCTCTTTGAGGACGGCGAGTTCTCCAGGGCAGTGGCTAGAGGCGCAGCAGCCCACGCCAAAAAGCTGGGATTTGAAGTCGTATTTAACCGGACTTATCCCAAGGCTGCCAAGGATTTAACGCCGGTGTTAACCGAGTTGAAGGCCGCCCGCGCGGATGTCCTCATAGGTGGCGGACACTTCGCAGACGGCCAGCTTTTGGCTAAGCAGCTTGGTGACATGGCAATTGATTTCAAGGCTGTTTCCATTCTCGTAGCCCCCACCCTCCCTGGATTCTACAAGGCCCTTGGGACAATGGCAGAGAGCTTCATGGCTCCAGGTCAATGGGGCATAGGAGCCAAATATAGCCCACAAAGTGCAAAATCGCTGGGCCTGCCTTACTTTGGGCCCACCCAGCAGGTGTTTATGGATTATTTTCTGAAGGAATCCAACGGTGTCAATCCTGACTATCACGGCGCAGAGGCTGCAGCCGCTTTCCTGGCATACGTATACGCTATCGAAAAGGCAAACAGCCTCAACCCCGACGATGTCCGCGATACCATGAACAAGCTCCATTTCATGACCTTCTTCGGGGAATGGCAGATTGATCCTGAGACGGGCAAGCAGGTCGCCCATGACATGGTCGTGTTGCAATGGCAAGGGAAGAAACTGCAGATTATATGGCCGCCGGCCGCACAAACCAGTAAACCTTTCTACCCTATGCTGACCACTAAACAAAGGGCTGCAGGCAAGCTGGCCATTCCCAAGTAAGAACCTTGGCCACCCGTCCCCCTTTAGGGGGACGGGCAACCCATTATTCATCCTTCTGGCATTGGAGTGGCAACATGCAATTTCTCGGCATGCTATCAGGTAACCTTCTCAATGGAATAATCCTGGGGGCCGTGTATGGCCTCATGACCATGGGGTTGAGCCTGATCTTTGGCGTACTTAAGGTGGTGAACGTAGGCCATGGCGCATTCATCATGGTGGGTGCGTATGTGGCCTACTGGATGTTTACCCTTTTTGGCCTTGCCCCCATTCTCTCCGTGCCCATCGGGCTCATCCTGGGAATGGCTCTGGGATTCTTGTTTTTCTACCTGGTTATGAAAAGGCTTCTTGACGCCCCTGAGTTAAGTACATTGCTTGCAACCTTTGCTATAGGCATTTTTCTTGAAGAAATCGCAAAGGTGATCTGGGGACCTGACTTCAGGGGTTATAGTTGGAACGTGGGAAGCCTGCACCTGCCTATAGCAACTATCCCAATGGCAAAGATATATGCCCTTATGTCCAGTATTGCCATAGCCATAGGCCTCTACCTATGGTTCAAGAAAACACGGGCAGGAACAGCTCTGAGGTGCCTCGTTGAGGATAAAGAGGGAGCAAGGGTCTGTGGAATCAACGTTACCGGGTTCTATGCCCTGAGTTTTGCTCTAGGCCTTGGATTCACAGTACTCAGCGGGGTGCTACTGACCCTTTTCATACCCGTGGGCATCAGCCCGTACATGGGGGGTATTTATACCCTTAAGGCCTTCGTCATCGCGGTACTGGGCGGCCTTGCCTCCCCATGGGGCGCCTTCTTCGGAGGGTTTATCTTCGGCCTCGTTGAGAACGGCTCGTATTCCTTGCTGGGTCTTATACCCAATGTAGAGCCATTCAGCCTTACGCAATTTGTTGCCTTTATGGTTCTGTTAGTCATTCTGTTGCTGAAACCAGAGGGACTTTTGGGGGAAAAATGATTTTGCGAAAATACTCTTCCTTTATAATAACCCTGGCTATATTCGCGGTCTTGCTTCTAATAGGACTCTTGAGGCCAACCATGTGGCAGCCAGTAGCCCTCATAATGTTTTACATAGCCATGGGCCAGGCCTTCAATATCTTCCTTGGAATGACAGGGTATGTGAACTTTGGTTATGTTGCATTTCTTGCTATTGGGTCCTATGGAATGGCTCTGGGAATATCCAGGTTCTATCACACCGGGATAGGTTTATGGTTAATCCCTTTGGGATTCACGTTAGCAGCACTCATGGCGGGATTGCTTTCCGTACTGGTGGGTGGAATTGCCTTGCGGTTGAGGGGAGCATATTTTGCCATAGCTACCATCGGAGTAAACGAGGGACTCAAATATTTGATCGAAGGTGCAAAGTTTTGGGGTGGCTCAGAGGGGATTATCATTTCCAAGCCTATGAGGGTCACCTTTGGAAGGCACTTGGCAAATTCGCTATCAACATTTTGGGCAGACATATTTCTGTTTGCCATCGCAGTGCTCGCGGCTTACCTGACCTTTAGGTTTATGCACTCAAGGGTAGGTTATGCGCTTACTGCTGTAAGGGAGGATGAAGACGCCGCCAAGGTAATGGGGGTTAATGCCACCAAGTACAAGCTCATCGCCTTTATCGTGAGTTCTTGTGTGGCCGGCCTAATTGGTGCCACGACTTGGTGCTTGAAAAGCACCTATGTTTTCCCCGAGGACGTGTTTGAAGTCAGCTATACAGTTGAAGCCATTGTCATTGTCATGTTGGGTGGTTCTGGAACGCTTTTGGGGCCCATAATAGGGGGGCTGATTTACGGCATATGTAAGTACTGGCTTGCTGTTCTTCTGCCTGGGCTGCAACTCCTCATCCTCGCCCCCTTGATCATTGTGATTATAGTAGCCTTTCCGGGAGGGATTGTAGGAGTCATAAGAGAAAAAACCAGGGGGACCGCCTTTGACCAAGTTATAGTTTAGGAGAGTGTCATGAGTTTGTTAAAACTCGAGGGTGTAACTAAACGCTTTGGGGGTCTTGTTGCAGTGGACCACGTGGACCTGGTGGTAGAACACGGGGAGCTGCTCGGCATAGTGGGACCCAATGGGAGTGGAAAGACAACCCTGTATAATCTTATCAGCGGCGTATACAGGTGCGACGAAGGAAAGATATTCTTTGAAGAGCAAGAAATAACCTCCCTTCCCCCTTACACGCGCGCCCACATAGGAATAGGGAGGTCGTTCCAAATACCCCGGCCGTTTGGGTCGGCCACGGTACGGGAAAACGTTGCCATTGGCGCAATGTTCGGCAGGATGATAGGAAAAGTGGGGGAAAGGGAGGCCCTTGAGATGGCTGATCACTACCTTTCTTTACTGGGCCTCTATGATAAACGCCATAAGGTATCCAACAGCCTTACCCCGGTAGAAAAAAAGCTCATGGAAATAGCCAGGGCGTTGGCAATGAAACCCAAGCTCCTTTTGATGGATGAGGCTATGGCAGGGATGAATCCCAAGGATATCGACGGTATGGTCGCACTTATAAAAAAAATAGGTGAGCAGGAAAAGATTGCAATAGTTTCCATGGTTGAACACGTGATGAGAGCACTTGTCAATTTCGCCGAGAGGGTGATGGTGATGCACCAGGGCAAAAAGCTGGTGGATGCCCCAACCCAAAAGGCCCTTAATGATCCACGAGTAATAGAAGTGTACCTGGGGCGCCCTACCTTGGAGGGAAGAGATGCTGAAGGTAACTGATCTTGAATCCGGATATGGCCCAATGCAAGTACTTTGGAAGGTCAGCCTGGAGGCCAAGGGCGGCACCATAACAGCCCTACTAGGTCCAAATGGTGTGGGGAAATCTACAACACTTTTGACTATACTCGGCTCGGTCAGGCCCTGGGGAGGGACAGTCGAGTTCAAGGCCCATGATGTTACCCACCTCCCCTCGCATAAGAAAGTTGCCCTAGGTCTAACCTTAGTTCCAGAAGGAAAACACATATTTCCAAGTATGACTGTCCATGAAAATCTAATGATGGGGGCATATCCTAAGAGAGCTCAAGCACTTATGGAAGAATCAAGGCAACTTGTCTATTCGCTGTTCCCTGTGCTGGAGGCCCGGTCCAATCAGCAAGCCGGTACCCTCAGCGGCGGAGAACAGCAAATGCTGACTATCGGCAGGGCCCTCATGAGCCGTCCGGAGTTATTGATGCTGGATGAGCCAAGCCAGGGCTTGGCTCCTAAGCTGGTAGGCGAGGTCTTCGATACCATTGAAAAGATAAGAAGCGAAATGGGGGTGACCATCCTGCTCGTGGAGCAAAATGTTGATATTTCCTTGGAAGTTTCTAAGTACGTTTATGTCATGCACGAGGGCACAATAAAGGCTGAGGGACCAGCGGAAAAAATAAAGTCCTCTGAGGACATAAGGAAAGCATACCTGGGTCTTTAGTCTATCGTAATCTATTCGGTTCCGACGTAAACCGGCCTGAACCGGTCTTCATCCCACGTAAGAGATTCCTCTATCTGGGCTAGCATCCTGTTCTTGTCCTGAGGCATCTTGCCCGAGAGGTGCAGGTAGTTGGTATAATGATCACTATGAATCTCAGAGGTCACCTCAAGACCTTGCAAAATAAGTTGCCATTCTTTCAACACCTCATGGGCAGAAAGAACCTGAAATCTCCCTTTCCTGATTTCATGCAAGAGCAATGTGTTGATCTTTGGTAGGAATGTCCTAAACCGAATGAAATGAGGATTGATTTTGTTCAATATTTTTGCCGTTGCCGTTGCATGCTCAAACCATCTGTCCTTTCCACCTATTCCCAAGAGTACGTATTCGCTCAACTCGATTCCGGCCTGTTTTACCCATAGCCCGGCCCTAATCTGCTCTGAAGCCGTAGCCCCCTTTTTCACCCGTCTCAAGACCTCGTTGTCACCACTTTCCAGACCCACGTGTATTCTGCTAAGGCCACTTTCGCGTAGCTTCGTCAGATCCCTAAGCCCTTTCCTGCAAATGTATTTTGAGGAACCATATACTGTAATCCTTTCTAGTCTGGGAAAAACCTTGCGAGCATAGGAGCAGATTTCTGCCAGATCATCTGTTGGCATGGCAATAGTGTTGCCGGCCGGGAAAAAAAGCGTTCTCACTAGATGCCCATATAATCCAGCGGCCTCATCCATATCTCGCTTGATCTCTTCCACTGGCCTAACCCTAAACGGCGGTCCCTTTTTGTATACCATGCAAAAGGTGCACTTATTGTGGGGACAGCCAACAGTGGCCTGGATCAAAAGGCTGTCTGCCTCACTGGGCGGACGATATATGGGACCTTCGTAGTACATCGAAGTTAGCTTTTAGGCCTCCAATCCAAATACTACAGGGAAAGCGCTTTCCTCAAATCCCATGGTCTTTCAGCGGACCAAACAGGATTTGTGGCATCTATTTTGCAACTCACATCAAGTAAAGTCAACAGGCCTCTTCTCCCATGGCTGCAGCAGGGCCACTGCCACTAGGAAACAGTATGTTGGGAGGATGTTGGTCGACAAAATGACAAACCAATAGATTGAGGTATAATATGCTCCAGCACCCAAGGTCAGAGGTAATACAAAGGCTTAACTCAGGATATGGGCTTCCGGCCCTGTCCCCTGTGGCTCTCAAGCTGGTAGAATTGGCTTCGGATGAAAAAAGCTCAGCCAATCAATTAGTCGAAATAATAGAAAAAGATCCCTCTCTTGCAGTGAGGTTACTGAAGCTTGCAAACAGTGCCTTTTATGGTTCTTCTTCACGCATAAAAAGCCTCTCCCAGGCAGTTGTAAGAGTAGGCTTTGACCGCCTCAGGATAATGGCCCTTTCCATTTCCCTTAGGGATACATTCCCCTTTGGAAAGGTCGGTCCCTTGGATTATGAGAAATTCTGGAAGGTTTCACTTTACAGGGGGATCATGTCCCGAACTCTAGCCCGACATCGCGAGTCAGTCAATCCTGAAGAAGCATTCGTGGCCGGTCTCATTATGGAGATAGGGCTACTGATATTTTTTGATCTTTTTATCAAGGGAAAAGATCAGGACGTATCCCTTGAATTAGAACCCCTTGAAGAGATGCTTTCATGGGAAAGGGCCCAGTTCGGTATAGACCACAGGGAAATTGGTATGTATGCACTTAGACACTGGAAATTTCCGGAATCCATCGTGAACTGCCAGAGGCCTCGTTGCCTCAAGGACCTTGAGAAAGAAGGCAATGACCTTTGCATGATCTCGGAACTTGCCAGGATATGCTCACAAGCCATGTTTCAGGAGGCTGGTAACTTCAACACGATTTTTACTCACTGCAAACAGACTATTGGGCTAGAGCAAGAAGAAATAAATAATCTTATCCTGGAATCACTCGAGCAGGTTGATGTGCTGGCCCAGGAACTCAATTTGGAGAATGACAAAGGCAAAGACCTAATAGGCCTGATGGAAAAGGCCAACAGGGCCCTCAGCCAGATCTCGGAACGGATATCAACGCAGAGTCTTAACCAAAGGCCGACGAGGACCCTCCCTACCCTTGACCAAATAAGCAACCAGAGCCCTATCATATGCGATACGCTTCAGGCAGTAGTCCACGAAATCCGCAATCCCCTGACAGCGGTAGGAGGGTTTGCCAGAAGGCTGGCATCCACATTGGACCCTCATTCCGAAGAAGGTAAATACGTGAGGATAATTCTCGGTGAAGCCTCCAGGCTTGAAAAACTCTTACAGCAAATGACACAAGAAGAGTTTCCTGGATGCTCTACCTGAAGGAGGCTGAGTCGCAGGGTTTGGATCAACCCAGGATCTGCGCAAGCACCCTCGTAAGATCCTTTAGCCTGAAGGGCTTCTGTATGAACCCCGCGCAACCCATGTCCATTAATTCCTGGGCCTCTCCATCCAGACTGTAACCACTGGACAAAAGCACCTTGACCTGCGGGTCAATTTCTTTCAACTTTACAAAGACTTCCTTTCCACTCATCTTGGGCATGACCATGTCCAAAAGCACAAAGTCAATACTGTCTTTATGCTCCCGGAAAATCTCCACGGCCTCCTGTCCAGTAGTAGCCACATGCGTCTTATAACCCAGTGCCTCCAGGAGTTCTTGACCAACCTCAGCGATGTGTTCTTCGTCATCCACAAGTAAAACCGTTGCTTCACCTTTGCTTACCATATCCTTCGCCTTCTTATATGGTTTTATTTGCTTCCTGGATGCAGGAAGGTATATCTTAAAGGTGGCACCATGGCCCTTCTTCGACTCAACATCAATGTATCCTCCGTGGCCCTTAATTATCCCGTAGGCCGAGGCCAGGCCCAGCCCTGTCCCGTGCCCCATTTCCTTAGTGGTAAAGAAAGGCTCGAAGATTCTCTCCTTCACCGATTCATCCATTCCTATACCCGTATCCCGTATACTTAGCAAGACATAATTTCCAGGTTTGGCCTTGTATACTCTTCCCTGAAGCTCTTTGTGACTTGCGTTGCGAGTGGTAACAAAGATCTCTCCGCCCCCTGGCATGGCCTGCCAGGCGTTTACATAGATATTCAGCAAGACTTGCTCGATCTGGGTCTTGTCTGCCTCGACCGGCCAAAGATCCTTTGCAAGATCCTGATGGATTACGATTTCCTTCTTGGTTCTCCCAAAAGTTTCTGATGTCTCCTTGACGATGTCGTTGAGGTTCAATGGTTCTATCTCATACCGTCCGTGCCTCGCATACCCGAGCAACTGGCTGGTGAGTTTGCTGCCGCTTTGTATTTGTTCTTCTATTGTCTTCAACCGATGATAATGGGGGTGTTTTTCATCTGTCTCAAGGAGCATGATGGAAACGTTACCCTGAATTCCCATCAAAAGATTGTTAAAGTCATGAGCTATCCCTCCTGCAAGTGTCCCTATGGCTTCCATTTTCTGAGCTTGTTGTAGTTGGGCTTGAAGCTTTTTTCTCTCTGATACGTCACGAATTACCACCAGTATACCTGCTGGGTTTCCCTCGTGGTCTGTATAGCGTGAAGCACTTATGCTGACATCTAGGACGTAACCATCTTTTGTTAACCGCTTCGTTTCGAAACCATGGCAAGCGGTTCCATTTTGCACAAGTTCCCTGATTATGGCCTGGGTCTGTTCTTTCTCCGATTCAGGGACAAATGGAATGCGTTTGCCCTTCAACTCTTCGAATGTCCAACCAAACATCTCCGTAAAAACAGGACTCACATATTCTGTCCTACCCTCGAGGTCATAAAGGACTATGGCGTCGGCAGAAGATTGAAGGAGGGAACGGTAGATTTTCTGGGCCTTATCAACCTTTTCGTAAAGACTTCTATATCTTTTTTCACTTTGCTTGATCTTCTCCTCTGCTTCAGCTCTTGCAGTTATGTCTTCATAGATCATTAGCTTTTTGCCATGGTCTAATAACACGTTCCTGAAGTGTATAATCTTTTTTTCTCCATTTTTGCAGATAACCGGAAATGTGCGCTCTTTCACCACTCCACGATCATTTACCTCCGCGGTATCCTTCTTCCACGCGGATACAACCTCCTCGCGTAGCTTTGGGTCCGGATATGCCTTTTCAAACCATGTCCACTTGTCCGGAACATCTTGGAAGGTATAGCCAAAAATCCTTGTGAACTGCGGATTGAAATACTCAAAAGTACCATCAGGTGCCATAATTGAGAGACCAAAAGGGGCATCTTCCGCCAGCTTCCTAAACCTCGACTCACTTTCTTTAAGCGAGTCTTCTGCTTCTTTCCTCGACCTTTCAATACGCATGCCCTCGCTAATAACATAGATCATCAGCATCGCGATTAAGGCGAGTATTGCCATAGAAGTCAACAGCAGTTTCCTCATCATGGCTGCGATCTCTGCCTTGGCGTCTTCCACATAGATCCCCGTACCTATAATCCATCCCCACGGCGCGAACCCTTTCACGAATGAAAGCTTGGGTACTATACGATTGGGATCATCTTTCCATTGCCACATGTAGTCCACGTATCCTTCGCCGTGCGTTTTCACTACATTTATAAACTCTCGAATCAAGTACTTTCCTTTTTTGTCTCGCAAATCAATGACATCCTTCCCGACCAAATCCTTTCTATATGGGTGCATGAGCATTACACCACGCAGATCATTAACCCAAAAATAATCCTTTCCTTCAGGGCCGTAATGCAAGGTGGCTATCCTGTGCATGGCCTTACTTTGGGCCTCTTCAAGGCTCATGCGGCCTGTTTCTACCTCTCTTTGATAATAAGAAAGCCCCGCACATACCAGTTCCACCATATTTTTTATCATCTGGCGCTTGGCGTCCATTATGTGGGTTTTAAACGAAGGTAAGATCCCCCCGAAAATGAAAGCGATGAACAACAGCAAAGAAAAGACTGTTGGCAGTATTATCCTGAAAGTTTCTCGCTGCCGCATTCTCTTGAGGATTTCCCTGTAACCCATCCCAAAAAGCCTTTCCCATAAGGGCAATAGTTTGACTTTCCTATGAAGGAAAATTCCCACGCTCCAAGCTTACTATAAGCAAAACCCTTGCCAATTGTCGTATCACTGGCCGTTTACGTGGTCCTGCGCAGGAGATCCCTGCTTCAGGACCAGGACATGTGGAGTAAGCGGGAATAGTAAGAATGGGATCATAACCCCGGGTTCGGGCATGCAAAGAGAAAAGTGGAGCTTATTCCTTGTCTTCGTCAATACCTTGACATGAAGTGATAGGTCTTTGGCAAAAATTTTCAATACATAGACACTGGTGTTATATGAGTCGAATCTCGTTGGTGGGCCCACTTGGTATATTCAGGAAAGCTGAGTCAATGATCTGTGATTTATTGAAGATCATTACGAAAGCTTCGACAAAATCCTTGACAAAAAAGGCCCCTTTCCTATAAAAGCCCTACCTGCATGTGCTTGTGAATTTATTTCATATTTGCCCTAACCTCGAGTCCTTTTGACCGGTGCTGAGATGAAAAATGGAACTAAGCCTAAAGGCATACCAGTTGATAGTGCCAGTATATCTCTTCCCAAGCCCGTTGGAGCCGAAATAAGACCAAAGAGATTGGTCTTCTCGCTTGAGACCTCTTGGGGAAAACTCAGATCCTTGGTAAAACCCGGTGGCGACGTCTCCCAGGGACAGTTGTTGGCTGTTGACGACAAGGGTGTGGCCCCGCCTTTATTTGCGCCTTGTGCTGGCAAGCTGAGCGGCATTCGACCTTGGGTGAATTTTTCCGGCAACGAGGCACCGGCAATTATACTCCAGTGCAGCAGTCAAACAAACTCCGCACAAATGCCGAAGGAAACAAGGCCTTGGAAGGAGATGGACTCCCATACCCTTATCAGGAAAGTGCAAAAGTCTGGGATAAAAGAACCCGACCCTTACAGATGGCCCCTTGCGTGGCGGCTGGCACAACCTGGGACCCCTCCTTCTGAAACGACCGATGGCCCTGATATCTCTCACCCAATTGATTATTTAGTGATAAACGCCTTGGACCGCCAACCGGGAATTTCCATTCGAGAATCCATCTTAAGTAGCAAGGAAAGCGAGATCGGCGACAGTATCTCGCTGCTGCAACAGGTTTCAGGGGCAAAAAATACTGTACTGGCCATTAGGAAAGGGCAACCAATTTCCCACTCTCTGCAAACCGAACTTGCCAACCGGGCGATCAAGATAAAGGAGTGCCCATTCATTTACCCTTTGGCCTCTGAGCCCTTAATTGTTCGCTTTGTTACGGGTAGAGAAGTTCCCATGCCCGAGGGTGACTCAAGGGCAGTAGGGGTTACAGTTGTTGACGTTGTAACCGCCCTGCGCCTGTACAAATCCATCAGGGACAACGTTCCCGCTACCTCCACACTTGTTCAACTGAGCATACCCAGCAGCAATGTCGATTATCAGGTGTGGGTTCCCGAAGGAATTTTGGTTGGGGAATTGCTTGATCATCTCCAGCTTATGCCTTCAGATGCGGCGAAGCTGGTTATGGGTGGATCTTTTCAGGGATTCGCTCAGCACACATTTGAGGTTCCCATTTCAGGGCAGGTTGATTCCATATTAGTGCAAACCCTCTCTGAAGTTTTCACTTACGAGAATAATCCATGCATCAGTTGCGGATATTGCGTGAAAGTTTGCCCAATGGGCCTTTTGCCCAATGAGCTCAGCAGGTATTGCGAGTATGAAAATTTTGAGGCGGCTGAAAAAGCCTTCATCTTTCATTGTATTGAGTGCGGTATATGCGCTTACGTATGCCCGGCCAAAAGGCCCATGGTACATCTGATCCGCTTTGGAAAGAGGGAGATTCTCAGAATGCGGGAAGCCGCGCAATAAATAGTACAGTAACAAAAGGGACCTATCATGAAACGACCACAATTATATGTATCAGCACCTCCCCATCTGCATTCTGGGGTGAGGGTGAATTCCATAATGAGGGACTTTATTGTAGCCCTCTTACCGGCCGTGCTTGCCGGATGGTTTTATTTCGGTTGGTCGGCATTGCTCATTTTGATTATCTCAACAGCATCCGCAATGGCAACCAAGCTGCTGTGGGACAAGCTGGTAGGAAGGCCGGTGGGACTAAAAGATGGGAGTGCAATATTTACTGGCCTTGTATTAGGTCTTATGCTTTCCAACCAGGTGCCATGGTGGATACCAGTTGTGGGTTGCCTAGTGGCCATAGTGGCAGGCAAAGAGCTCTTTGGAGGACTAGGTAACCACCCATTTAACTCATCACTAGTGGGTTGGGCCTTCCTGGCCATATCCTATAAGGACATCCTTGAAAACTACCCCACGCCTGAGCCAAAGTTTCTGCTTGAAGCTGGGGAATACTTAGTAGATCCAGCCATTTATGCCTTCAAAGACGGAGGAGTAGATGCGATAATCGATGTCCCATGGAAGGATTTCATCTTGGGAAATGTACCGGGGGAAATTGGCACCATTTGCGTAATAGCCATCCTCCTTGGTGGTGCCTATCTTCTTTACCGCCGAGTGATTACATGGCACATTCCCGTTTCTTTCATTGCCACAGTTTGGATATTCGGCTATGTGACATCCTTGATCGACCCGGAAACCTATGCAAGCGGCACCTTCCACGTATTGGCTGGATGGACACTGTTCGCCGCCTTCTTCTTGGCACCGGAATTCGGGACCGCTCCTGTAACCGTTGGAGGCAAGATAGGGTATGGAATAGGTTGCGGCCTGCTTACCATGATAATTAGAATATGGGGTACGTACAATGAAGGCGTACCCTTCGCCATTTTGCTTATGAACTCTGTAACGCCACTGCTGGACAAAATCAGGCCTAGAGTTGTTGGGAGGGTAAAAGAAATTGCGTGAATTATTCCGAATGGTTTTTGTCCTGACAGCCATTTGTGCTGGATCTGCACTGGTCCTTGCTTACGCTAACAAGGCTACAAAGCCTGCTCGGGAATATCAACTTCTCAAATATGTTCAGGGACCGTCAGTTAAAAAGGTATTAAAGGGATATGACAATGACCCTATCAGGGACGTGATTGAGATCTCCATAGGAAAGGACGAAAAGGGCCACTCAATAAAAATATTCCCCGCGAAGAAAGATGGAAAGATCATAGGAATTGCCTATTCATCAAGTGCTCAAGGATATCATGGACAAATCGAGGTTATGGTAGGCATAGATATGAATGGCACCATTACGGGTATAAGTATCATGCGTCACTCGGAGACTCCGGGCCTGGGTGCAAGGGTTGTGGAACCAGCCTTCACTAACCAGTTTGCGGGGCTAAAACTCTCAGGGCAACTTAACCTTTCCACTCGTGGAGGCAAAATTGATGGGGTAAGCGGTGCCACTTTCTCTAGTCAAGGTGTTGTATCCGCGGTCCGCAAGGCCCTTGAACTTTTCCCCAAGGTAAAAAAGGAGGTTAGCTAGGCATGGGAGCAGTAGTTCGGGAATTCACCAAAGGCCTGTGGAAAGAGGTGCCGCCATTTCGGCTCGTTCTGGGCCTGTGCCCTACCCTAGCGGTCACCACTGCAGCTAAAAACGGCGTCGGAATGGGTCTAGCCACCACATTTGTGTTGGTGTGCTCGAACCTAATAATCTCAATTCTTCGCAACGCGATTCCTAAAAAGGTGAGGATTGCCGCCTTTATCGTTGTTATTGCCTCATTTGTGGTAATTGTGGAACTCATGATGCAGGCATATTTTTATCCCCTATATAAAATCCTCGGGATATTTATACCCCTTATCGTCGTTAACTGTATTATTCTTGGGAGGGCAGAGGCATTTGCCTCGAAGAATTCTGTGCTACCCTCCATTGCCGATGGCCTTGGTATGGGACTGGGCTTTACCATGTCCCTTACCCTACTGGGAGCAATAAGGGAGTTGTTGGGCAATGGGACGGTTTTCGGAATTCATGTAATGTGGGAATCCTTTCGGCCTTTCGGCATTATGCTTAAGCCCCCAGGGGCCTTTATTTGCTTGGGTCTCATCTTGTCTCTTATGAATTGGATAAGCTCCAAACAAAGGAGTCATTAGCAATGTCTGAGTATCTCCTTTTAATTGTTAGTGCGATATTTGTAAATAATATTATTTTAGCAAGATATTTGGGTAATTGCCCCTTTCTTGGCACGTCCAACAGGATGGACACGGCTACAGGTATGGCTATGGCCGTCGTGTTTGTCATTACATTGTCTAGTGCCACGACATGGATAGTCCAGGAATATATTTTGAAGCCTTTTGATTTGGAGTACCTCCAAACTATTGCCTTCATACTGGTCATCGCCTCACTGGTTCAGCTAGTAGAGATGTTTTTGCAAAAATCCATACCTGGACTATATCGCGCATTGGGCATTTTCCTACCTTTGATCACTACCAACTGTGCGGTCCTGGGTGTGGCTGTGCTGTCTGTGGAAAGCCACATGAGCTTCATTAAGACTCTGGTATTTGCCTTTGCATCTTCAGTGGGCTATGGAATGGCCCTGGTTATACTGACCGGCATTCGAGAGCGCTCCGCCACTTCTCCCATACCTCAACACCTTAGAGGTACGCCATTGGGACTTATTACTGTGGCTTTGCTGGCATTGGCCTTTCTGGGCTTTGCGGGCATGGTAAAGTAGCGGAACCGGTAATTCTTATGGAATAGAGGTGTAAGATCTATGCTAGAAGCAGTCTTGGCTATAGGCGGAATCGGATTGATCGCAGGACTTGGCCTCGCCATAGCATCTAAGATATTTTACGTATA
>QMLZ01000005.1 GCA_003646995.1 Deltaproteobacteria bacterium
GCCTTCTGAAAGCATCACAAGGCTCGGTGATTCCAGCCACGCCTCTACCTGCTCAAGGGCCCGACTCAGCGGGGTAGGGGGTTGGTAGATCCTCGGGTGGGTCACAATAGCAAGGAACTCGTGGACGCATGGCCACGGTATCGCCCACGGTGCACTGCCTTCGGCAAGTTGTTTGATACATGCATAGGCCCTTTCATGCCAAGGGGAGTCCTCCCTATGGGCATAAACGAGGATGTTGGTGTCTACACCGATCATCCGCCCCGACCCTTATAGGTGATATCCCGTATGCGCTCCCAAGAAGAGCCAGCCGCATCAGGATGAAGTCCCTTTCCCTTAAAAGTGGCTTTACGGAGTTTGAAGCGGGGCTTACTTCTTCTTTCCTTCAGGACCTTTTGCAATCCCTCCTCAATTAGGGCCTTTAGCGTTGACCGCTCACTCTGCGCAACCTTTTTTGCCTCCTGGAGCAGGCTGGTGGATATGTCTACTGTGGTTTTCATATGGGCACCCATATCACAAAGTAAGGGTATATGTCAAGTGAAAGCGGCAAAATGGCGCTACGGCTACCCAGCCTTCAAGAGATGAAGGCATGCCTAGTAAAAGAGGAAAACTTCACTCATAGGGCCTCAATTGAAAAAGCTTTTTATACTGGGTAGCCACGATGTGATAAAATTTGTCTTGCGGTATGTAAATATAGGGAACATCTTCTGTTCGCCGATACAAAAAATGGGAGAGGATCATTCGATTAACTGCCCTGTGCCCGACTATCATTATATTCTCCGCCCCTCCACTCAGGAACAAGGCCTTTTTTATCCCCCTGTCCACCCTCTCTTTCATGGTGACATAGCCTTCACCTCCCGGGTAGACGTAATTATATTTGTCCTGTTTCCTAGTATAATATACTTCGGGCATTTGGGTGCGGATTTCTTCGTAACTCATGCATTCACAGAGCCCGCTGTCAATTTCGTTGAATTCTTCCAAGGGGATTATGGTGCATGAGCCTTGAAGCCGCCGAATGGGCTCGGCAGTCTCAATTGTTCGCTTTTTTTTGCTGGTAAAAATAAATGGTATCGTTTTTCTTTGGAAATACTTCGCCAAGGCTTCAGCCTGCCTTAGGCCGTTAGGCGTAAGGCTTGAGTCTCCGCCTATACGATTTTCCAGGTTAAAATAAGTCTCGCCATGGCGAATCAAGAAAAGGTTCTTCACGCTGTCTGTAACCAAAAAGTCTCTTATCAAGTCATAGTACGGTATATCGCCCGAAATCTCTTCCTTGAGGATACGGTTGTTGAGTGAGTCGAGCCTCACGAAGTTCTTCTCCTTTTCAAGAGGCGAGTAGATGCTTTGATAATAAGCAATCCGGCGCTTGAAACTTTCGAGAGCAAGCTCGGGGGAAAGGGTTCTGAATTCGGGCAGCCTTATTTTGTGGCGTATACTTGTCTCAAGGATTTCTTTGTCATCATTGATACACTCTACAAACAGAGTCTCGTAGCCCTCCATGAAAGACTGAATCTTCTCTCTTCGTTTGAGGCTCACGTTGGTGGCATCAATGATGGCCACTTGGCCCTCATTCGTGAGGTATCTTCTTGCCCTGTCCAGGTTGGTCAACGCGATTCGTTCCCGGAGTTTGACCCCTGCTTCATTGTTAGGATCGTAGAATTCCGGGCTTGAAGTGTCCTGGCCCCTGATCCGTCTACGAAGCTGTCCATTATTGAAAATCCGACACGCTATGTGATCCTTGGCCAGATTTTCTCTTAATTTCCTGGCAATAGTGGATTTCCCCCTTGCAGGGAGCCCGACCATTACAATACAGAGTGATTTATTGGAATCCACAGGAAAAAGAGCCTCCGTTGGACTTGCCCTAAAAATTGTTTCAATACCTTAGGTTATGTTTTTATACTAGCAAAAATAGAATACCATTTACAGGGTGTTAATGTGCAATGGGGAGAGGAATTCCATGCTTAGCTTCAACGGGTGGTTAATAGGTTATGTGACGTTGTTTATTGCCATTGAACAGGATAGAAATTGTTGAAGTTTGCCCTGATTTACTTATAATTAAATTTACTAAAGACAGTAGGAGGTAACACATGGATCAAATATCAGTGACAAGACCTAGGGCGGAGGTCCTGGTAAACGATTTTGTAAGAAGCGTTTACAACTGGATGGCCATCGGTCTTGCCCTTACGGGCGTAGTTGCCCTGTATGTGGCTAACAGCCCTACGCTGATCAGGCTCTTTTTGGGTAATCCCATTTTGCTTCTTGTCCTCATATTGGGTGAACTGGGCCTCGTGTTTTCCATATCCGGAATGATCAATAGAATGAGCGCGACAACGGCTACATCCCTTTTCATCCTTTACTCGGCGTTGAATGGGATAACCTTGTCATCAATCTTTCTTATTTACACCCGCACTTCAATCGTGAGCACTTTTTTTGTCTGTGCTGCTACATTCGTCGCATGCAGTATATATGGATGGACAACCAAAAGGGATCTCACATCGTTCGGTGGATTCCTTGTGATGGGACTGATCGGAATAATAATCGCCTCACTGGTCAACATGTTTGTCCGAAGCAGCGGTCTCGGGATGCTCATTACTTACATAGGAGTGTTTGTCTTCCTAGGGCTCACTGCTTATGACACCCAGCGGCTCAAAGAGATGGCCCTTACCCAGCCGGCAGGGTTGGATGCAGGCGTGGTTCGCAAGGGAGCAATCTTGGGAGCCCTCTCCCTCTATTTGGATTTTATTAACCTGTTCCTGCTGCTGTTGCGCCTCTTCGGCCAAAGCCGGGAATAGGGATGGTTGGATCCAATTGGATTACACAGATACCCCTGGCAGGCCACTGTACGGCCGTCCGGGGGTGTTTGGTGTTGAATGGCGAGCACTAGGAGCGGGATGGAACCCTCATACATAGCGTTACACGAAAAGGGGGAATTGAAGAAAAGAGTGGCTGAGGCCTTGGCTGTCCTCAAGGAATGCACACTTTGCCCCAGGCAGTGCGGGGTCGATAGGACGCAGGGTGACAAAGGAATTTGCAAGACAGGCAGGAAGGCTGCTGTGGCAAGTTACAATGCCCACTTTGGCGAAGAGTCTCCCTTGGTGGGTCAGTATGGATCCGGGACCATATTCATAAGTTCATGCAATTTACTCTGTTCTTTTTGCCAAAATTTTGAGATAAGTCACCTTGGTGAAGGATCAGAGGTCGAACCGGAGCAGATGGCCGGCATGATGTTGACCTTGGCCGATAGAGGGTGCCACAATATCAACTTTGTGACACCCACTCATGTGGTTCCGCAAATTCTAGAAGCGGTTCTAATAGCAGTGAATAGCGGGCTAAGAGTCCCTCTTGTGTACAATACCAGCGCCTACGATGAGGTCAAGACCTTAAGGCTGCTGGAAGGGATATTTGACATCTACATGCCTGACTTCAAGTTTTGGGATCCCAAGTGGTCTGAGAGATATTGTAAGGCACCTGATTATCCCGAAAAGGCCCGGCTTGCCATAAAGGAGATGCACAGGCAGGTAGGGGATCTTGTTGTGGATGAGCATGGTATTGCCCAAAGGGGTCTGTTGGTCAGACACCTCGTCATGCCCAACGGTGTGGCAAATACCAAGGAAATAATGGAGTTCATTGCCAAAGAGATTTCCACTAATACGTATGTCAACGTTATGGACCAGTACAGGCCGTGTGGAAAGGCATTCGATGATCAATTTATTAATCGTCGGCTTACGGGCTCAGAATTCCGGGCAGCAAGGGAGGCCGCGGCTGAGGCAGGCCTGACCAGGCTCGACCCAAGAGACAGGGTGAGGATTATATTCGGCATATGAACGACGACGGCAAAATATATGTTGTTGGAGATATCCACGGTTGCCTTGACATGCTCAAAAGGCTCATTGAAAAAATCCGCTGGGATCCGGCCAAGGACGAACTTATCTTCGTAGGCGATTACATTGACAGGGGCCCTGATCCCAAGGGGGTGGTGGACTACATTGTGTCATTGATGGCCGAATCATCCAAGATCCAATGCCTTATCGGAAATCATGAGGTTATTTTCTTGGACTATATAAAGGGTAAAGACAGGAGACTGTTCCTAATGAACGGAGGTATGAACACGTTGGAGAGTTACGCGTTTCATTTAATAGAAACCGAAGACGATCTACTGCCTCCATCTCATAAGCAATTCTTTGCGTCTCTCAAATATACAATAGAGCTTGATGATTATTACGTGGTACATGCAGGATTCAGACCCGAGGTCCCCATTGAAGAACAGGATCCTGATGACTTGGTTTGGATAAGGGATCCCTTTATCTATTCAACCTATGATTTTGGCAAAAAGGTCATATTTGGCCATACTCCTTTCTATGAACCCTTGATAATGGAGAACAAGGTAGGAATAGACACCGGAGCAGTCTACGGGAACCGCCTCACTTGCCTAGAACTGCCTGAATTTCGTTTCCATTCAGTGGAGGCATGATGCGAGGACCGCTGGCACTCGTCCACCTATTGTTCACGGCTTTTCAAAACCACTAATGCCCGAGAGAGTAACAAGTTACGGAAAAAGCGTAGGCTTTACCGCTACCATACCAGTTGAAATCATCTTTGCTGGTGGATACAGGCCCGTGGACCTCAACAACCTGTTTATCACCTCTGTATCCCCCTCGGACTTAGTACTAAAAGGGGAGTCTGCAGGATTTGCACATAACATTTGCTCATGGATAAAGGGCATATATTCGGTTGTATTGGAGTACGGTTTCGAAAAGGTAATTGCTGTGACCGGTGGAGACTGCAGCAACACAATTGCCCTTGGAGAGGTTTTGCAGAATAGGGGTGTGGAAGTCATCCCTTTCGAATACCCTGGCGAAAGATCAAGAGAGCAGCTGGTATCAACGATGGAGACATTAATGAGTCGTCTCCACGTGTCCTGGGACGAGGTTAAAAAAGCAAAACAGAGGCTCGACCCTATAAGGAAAAAACTGAGGGAACTGGACCGGCTCACCTATGAATCAAACCTGGTCACTGGATTTGAAAACCACTTGTTTCTTGTGAACAGTTCCGACTTTTGGGGCGAGCCCGAGAAATTTGAGGCAGAGCTTGACAAGTTCCTGGCAAGGGCAAGGAAAAGACCTCCTATGAACGAGGAGGTAAGAATAGGGTACCTTGGTGTCCCCCCGATATTTGACGATTTGTATGAAATGATAGAGCAGAAAGGGGGGCGCGTTGTATTTAACGAAATGCAGAGGCAGTTCAGCATGCCTTTCTTTGATCAAGAAGATATTGTAGGACAATATCTCCGCTATACATATCCCTACGATGCCCAGGGAAGGGTAGCGGATATCTTGGAGGCTGTTGAGCAAAGGGCTATTGACGGTCTAATCCACTATACCCAGACCTTTTGCTACAGGCAAATCTATGACATTATTCTCAGGGAGAAGCTCCCGGTACCTATCCTGACGTTGGAGGGTGACCGCCCGGGCAAGGTAGATACCCGGACGGCGCTTCGTATAGAAACTTTTCTCGAGATGTTACGCGGCGTAACAGGCTAGGGCGTCTTGCCGCTGAGAAAGGCCTCTGCGAATTCAACGTCCTGTTTGCTGCCTATAAAAAGCGGTGTTCTCTGGTGCAGCTCTTTGGGCTCGATTTCCAAAATTGGCCCTTTTCCATCGCTGGCATAACCCCCTGCCTCTCTAACTACCATTGCCAGCGGATTGGCCTCAAGCATAAGCCTGAGTTTGCCGTGAGGTTTCTTGGGATCCTTATTGTCTGCAGGATACATGAAGATACCGCCTTTGAGGAGGTTGCGGTGAAAGTCAGCCACCAAGCTCCCAACGTACCTGGAGGTATATGGCCTGCCAGTGGCCTTATCCCTTTCTTTGAAGTAATCGACCAAGGCCTGGGTCCTTTCGTCCCAGTACTGGTAGTTCCCTTCGTTGACGCTGTAAATCTTCCCCTTCTCAGGTATCCGGATATTTTCATGGGAAAGGAGAAACTCTCCAACGCTCGGGTAAAGCGTAAACCCATGAACGCCTGTTCCATGGCCAGTTGTGTATACCATGATGGTGCTTGAACCGTAAATGAAGTATCCTGCGGCCACTTGCTTAATTCCAGGCTGAAGCACCTCATCCAACAGCACTTCGGACTGATTGCCCTCGTTCTCCCTCTTGTATATTCCAAAGATGGTCCCAATGCTTACGTTCACGTCAATGTTGGATGAACCATCCAAGGGATCGAACAGAAGGATGTAATTGCCTTTAGGATATTGAGAAGGGATCTCGATAAGGTCCGCCACTTCCTCAGAGCCCATGCAACAAAGCTGCCCAATATGCTGCATCCTCTCAATAATAACGCGGTTTGCGAAGACATCGAGCTTTTGCACCTGCTCGTCCTGGACATTTATTTCACCCGTGGATCCAAGGATATCCACCAGTCCCGCTTTGTTGACCTCCCTGGAAATAACCTTTGCGGCCACTATAAGCTCCGTGAGCAAGGTGGTGAAAGCTCCTGTAGCTTCGGGGTTTTCCCTTTGTTGTTTGAGAATGTGTTGCGTTATCGTGATTCCAACGGCCTTTCTGTTCATCTGTCCGACCTCCTTTCGTAGGTTTGGCAACGTGCCTACCAGCCTTTTAACAGGTCGTCCCAGAATTCGGGGTCCTCTTCCTTCCATTTTGGCCCAAAGCGCCTATCACAGAAACCACTGAGGCGTTCGTACCATTTTACCCACACGTTTTTCTTCTTTTCCCTGGCTTCAAGGATATCCGCCAGATAGACATCCACTTTGCTCATTTCATCTTTGGGCACATAGTAATCAGCGCCCATCTTGAAGGACTTCTTAAGGTTCTCCTTTGAAAGGGCATGGGCGGTCAGCATTAGGGTTGGTATATCTTTTTTCTTCGCTATCTCCAGCAACTCATAACCCCTCACACCCATGATATCCAGCACAGCAGCATGGTAAAAGTTCTTTTCCATAAGCTCTTTTGCCTCTTCAAAGCTGGTGGCTTGATCCACCTTGCACATGTCCAGGAGTTCAGTCAAAAATTCTAGGACATCTTTTTCATCATCTACTATCAAGACTCGCTTTCCCCTCAAGATTTTCTCAGGATCCATCTTTTTCCTCCTTATCCACCTCAGTGAGCATTCTGACGATCAAGCCTTGCGGTATTTTAACGCCGCCTTGTTAATTTTCATGTCAGCATTTTTGTTTTATACTCCAGTCTATAAATTTCGGCAAGGGTTAGAAATATCGTTATGATCAAAGGACCGTAAACTATCCCCATGATACCGGAAAGCTTCATTCCGCCGATAATCCCAATAAAGACCAAGAAGGGATTCATTTTCATGCCCTGGCCTATTAACTTCGGCTTGGCCACATACTCCACTGAGGCGCTGTAGCAAATGCTGTAGATGAAAAAACCCAACGCTGTTCCGATTTTCCCTTCTATCAACAAGATTGCAGTGGCGGGTATAAAGATAACCGAGGCCCCTATTATAGGTAGAAAGGCCATGAATGCTATGACGGTGCCCCAAAGGAAAGGCGAGGGGAGGCCAAAAAAGTAGAATCCAAGGCCGCCTAGGATTCCTTGGATCGCGCCGGACAGGCCATTTCCTATAAAAATCGCCCTGCCCATTTCCGTGAACTTGTAAGCAACCTTTTCAAGCTGCTCCTTTGGCATGGGAATCAATTGTACAAGGTATTCCTTCAGCCTTGAACCGTCGCGCAAAATGTAAAATATCGTAAGCATCATGAGGAAAAAGTGGATCAGAAAACTGAGCAAGTTGGAAACAGCAGACCTTATTTGCTTGTAAAGGAAAAAGCCCACCTTTTTTCCAATTGCCCCGCTGAGCTCCTTTATGTTTTCCGGGCTTAGGTCTATATGAAGTTTTTCAGCAAGCTTGCGGAACCTGATACCCCACTTTGTATCGCTCTCTACCAGCTCCTGGATGCGCTTGAGAGACATGGCAGATCTAGTCTTTGCGTAAAATTCGAATGCCTCGTTGGACAAAGTTCCGCCGAACCATCCAACTGGAACCACGACGATTAATAAAATTATTAGCGTCATGGCTAAGGCGGAAATCGTCTCGCTGCCCCGAAGGAGTCTCAAGAGCAACTTATAAATTGGGTAAAAGACGCTTCCTATTAGTAGACCCAGGATTATCGCGGGAAAATAGGTCCAAAACAGCCCCAAAAGCAAGAGGGTGGAGCAGGCAAGAAAGATGAGGAAAAGCTTCGAGCTTCCGGTATTCATTGTCTTCAAGCCTCTTTTAGGGGAAGTATAAGGACTCGGTTCCTGTTAGTCAAAAGAATTAAGGGTGCTTATCATAAGAAGGAGCGAAACCGCATGACGCTGCCATCCAGATGGATGAGATGGCGGATAAGATTGGTAAGCGCATGGGCTAGGGTTAATTTATGGTAATGTAAACGGGGTATCTTCGTACCACAATAAAAGCATCTTTCCCTGGCGTTCACCAGGTAAACACCACATGAGGGGCACCGAGGAAGGATTTCGTGCATTTCGGGTTGTCTGTTATGCATCTGTTTCCATTGACTCTTCGAGTTTGTTGATGATCTGGTCAAGTATTTCCCTGTTGTTCGAGTAGGCCCTTCTATCTACTCCTTTCCTCCGGTCCGCGCCTGTTCGACGGTCAAAACCAGACCTACGGTCGCGTCCACTCCTGCGATCAAAGCCGTTCCTGCGATCCTCTCCGCTTCGCCTTTCCAGCCCTGATCGCCGTTCCTTTCCGCTTCTCCTATCACTGCCGCACCGTCTTTGTACACCATCGTAATCTGAATCATCGCCCGAACGCCTGTCATTACCCGAACGCCTTTCTTTTCCCTTCCTTCGATCAAAGAAAAACATTTCCATCTCCTCCAGCAAGGTTGGTTATGTTCCCAGCAGTAAAACCAGTTCTTAAGATAGCAAGAAATATGCCATGACGTTTTCCCCTGGCAAATGGGGCTCCGGGGATAGGATAGCCATAAAAGCGAACCATTAAAAAGGTTCAAAGGGCATAAAGTAGTCATAGATTTGACGCTTCTTTATCCCAGTAGACACCTTTTGCTAAACAGGACCAGGAAAAGGATTGATTTTTTCAAGGCAGAGGGGTAAGCAAGTGTGTGAATAAGCAAGTGAATCACTCTTGAGGGGGCTTTCATGGAGTTCCTGCCTAAGGACCGCTTATTCCTGGTGGTTAAAATACAATGTGCTGACCCAGAGCAATATGAATCCGCAAAGATCCTTCTCCCGGTTCTTGGCAAGCGCTATGAGCACGGCAGTAAGATCCTGACACTTCTATTTCCCGCATCTAATGTAGATTCAATCCTTACCCGATTTTGCCGGGCCTTTCCCCGTGCACCCATAGTAGAAACAGGGCTTACCGCAAGTCCAGGAGCCGCCGAATACAGCAGGAGAATTACTGATCATATTTCCATCGCCTCTCCCGGTCCTGATGTAGCCCCCCATGAAGGCCAAATATTGATCAGAAGCTCCCTTTCCTTCGGAAGCGGGTTTCATCCTACTACGGAGCTTTCCATCAAGTTGCTGGAACAGGCCTTTTTCATCAGAGATATCCAAAAAGTATTCGATCTTGGGACTGGAAGCGGGATTCTGGCCCTTACTGCAGCAAGACTTGGGGCCAAAAATATCCTGGCTACGGATATTGATTTCCAGGCCTGCCAGGAAGCAAGAGAAAACATTGCCCTGAACAATGCGGGCCATAGAATTTCCGTATTGTGTGGATCCTATTCATGCGCAAGGCAAGGGGCGTTTGACCTGGTCCTTGCGAATCTTACCATAAGCACATTCATAACGATCGGGCATTACTTACCTCCGCTCTTAAAACCAGGCGGATTGTTGGTGGTCTCGGGATTCACACCAGAGCAGTCCCCCTCTGTTCTGAGCGTCCTGCACCACACAGAGCTAGTTAACCGTTCCTCCTTGGAGGGTTGGGCAGGTTTACTACTAAAAGCCCTACCATCGGGCTAGGCCGGCGATCCCTCCCATCTCGCGCAGCAATACATCTGCAGCCCGACCTCTGACAAATTCCACTCTGGTACCGTAGGACGAAGCAAGCTCAACTATGATATCCCTCAGTTCAACTTCTTCTTTTTTGTCGTGGCAGAGTTCATCCGCGGTGGCTTCATCAGCAAACACCAATCCACTGTCAGTGCATTTCCACACCATGGTTTTGAGCTCCCAAGGTACTGCGATTACGTGGAGTCTGCCAAGTTGGAGCGACTCCAAAACCGGCCCAAGTCCCCACAGCCCAGGTTGTTCCCTGATTCGATCAACTAATTCCAACTCTTTTTGCCGCTCTATTTTCTCGATTTCTGGAAAAATTTTCTCTGCGACCTCCCGGGGGCTTGCCTGTGGGGTCGGCAATGACGCAAGATGAGCGACCACCTTGTCCCTAAGGGGGCGCGGCAGGTATTGCTCAAAAAAATGGGTTTCTTCAGGGATTCCGAGGAGTATAAGCCTTGTTATGTCGTGTTCACTTACAAATTTCTCCGTTAGCCTTGCCACATTTTTGTAAAACCTCTGAGCCCATGCGTCCATTTTCCTTGCATACCTGTCAACCGCTGCACCTGCCCGAGAAGAGCTGGGCTTGGGACCACTGTATCTCATGCTGGGGCTGTCAGCGCTTATCCTACGCCAATCCTCCCTGGATATCTCATTGAATGCATCCATTACCTCTTCAATTTCCCCTAGAAATGCCTCGAACAGGCGCCATCGCTCCTTGTTCAAAAACACGACCCCATAACGTTCGTATTCATCCAGTGCGTAAATCAGTGGAGCAATATATGGCTCACCCCACCTCGCTTCCACTCGCCCGTGGGCAAGATCCACCACTGGGAGCTCTACCTTGAAGGTGAAGTCTTTGACCCAAGGTCTTTTGTCTTTCTCAGCCGCAAATACTATGTAAGTCTTACCTTCGGGTCTGCTGGCATCAAGTATCCCATACACAGCTGTTTCAATGGGCTTTGGAATGTGAAGATCCTTCAAGGTATTTTTCGCCCTAACCAGCCACCCTTTGCGGGCGTTTTCACGCTTTGACGGATCCACATCTATATACATGGACAGAAGCGGTGCTTCGTGAAGACCGATTTCTTTCCTGATGATTTCGATCTCGCTGCGACTTATCAACTCTCCTCACCTCCATCGATTTTGTTTCTTAGCAGGAAGATGTGCAGCTATCGGCCCCGAATCGTTTTTAATATAATCGTGGTTTAGCTGGAATCAAGAAGGGGAGGGCGACCATCTAATCGGGATTGTCACTCATTAAGGGAAGGAGGAGGATAAAAAATTGGCGGAAGTGCATGGGAATCGAACCCACCTGCGGGGGTTTTAGCCCCGCACACCGGATTTGAAGTCCGGGAGCCCCACCAGTGAGCTATCCACTTCCGCCGCTAGATTTATGAAGAATTTTATGTATATTGAGCCACGTTGTCAATAGCCAAGTATCGTCACTAATAGATGTCAAACACATCAAGTTCTAATAACGGAGATTTCTTTATTGTATTGAAGGGCCTATTTTGTCTTTTTCATTAGCTGATTGGATAATGGCATGCAGCAACACATTTGCTCCGGCTTCGCAATCTTCCCACTTTGTCATTTCCACTTCAACATGGCTACGGCCCCCGACGCTGGGGACAAAAATCATTGCCGTAGGGCAGACTTGGTTCATATAGCTGGCATCGTGGCCCGCACCGCTGACCATGTAAAGGCTAGGATAGCCTAGAGTGGTAGAAATCCTAAAGATGCGTTCAACCAGGCTCTTATCAAAAGGGGAGTGTGAGACGTTCCATGTATCCTCTATTTGCATGGGGCAGCCCCTACGCAGAGCGATTTGTTCAAAATCTTGTCTCAACATCTCCCATGCTCTCTGAGCATGATCATCATCCCAGGATCGGATATCTACAGTAAAGTGAACCTTGCTGGGGATGATATTTCGAGAGTTCGGGTAATTTTGAATCTCTCCGACTGTTGCCACCAAGTTTCCACCGACTCGTTGTGGGAGGGTGTTGACCTTGAGAATCATTTCCGCTGCGGCGCACAGTGCATCACGTCGCCCCTCCATAGGGGTTGGCCCCACTTGATTGGCCTCTCCTTCCAAATAGATATCATACCAGTGTATGCCCACAATTCCTTTGGGTACTCCTATGATTTTCTTCTCCCTTTCCAGTATTGGGCCTTGCTCAATATGGTATTCGTAGTAACAATAAGTAGGGTGCCTTACACATGGTTCCCGGCCCTTGTATCCAATGCGAATCAGTTCGTCTTCAAATCGTTTTCCATCTATGTCGGTGCGGTTGTACACCCAGTCCCTGTCTAGTGCCCCGGCCCATACACCTGAACCAACCATCGCTGGAGAAAAACGGGAACCTTCCTCGTTACACCAGTTTACAATGACAATAGGACGTTCTGTTGAGATATTATTCTCATACAGAGTACGTAAGACTTCAAGGGTGGCCATGACTCCCAGTATTCCGTCAAAACGGCCGCCCTGCGGCTGTGAGTCCATGTGCGACCCGCTCATGACAGGGGCAAGGTCATTGCTTCTCCCCGCCCGCTTTCCAAAAATGTTTCCCATTTCATCTATGGTAACCTTGAGCCCTATGTCTTTCAACCATTTCACAAATAGGTCTCGGGCCTCTTTGTCTTCATCAGAGAGGGCTAGTCTGTGTACGCCCCCACCCGAGGTTGCTCCGATCCTTGCCATGCGCTCCAAGCTTTCACGCAATCTTTTACCATTGACTCTCAAATCTCCTATGCTCGCCATATTTGTCCCCGTCAAAGGCCGTTGAAACCATACTTAGGATCAGCCTTGTCCACAATCGGCATTTGTTCCAAGGCAGGGAAGCGGCATGTTTTGGTCACCATCGGCTTAGCATTATCGCTCTATAACCGTTGCAACACCCTGACCGCCCCCAACACAGGCCGCTGCACATCCATAACGGGCGTTCTCCCTTTGCAGAATCCGCGCTAATGTGCCAATTAGTCTGATCCCGGTAGCACCCAAAGGATGACCAATGGCGATTGCGCCGCCCTTTATATTCACTTTTTCAGGATCAATCCCTAACTGGTGGATACAGTTCAATACTACAACACTAAAGGCCTCGTTTATTTCCCAAAAATCTATGTCGTCAACTTTAAGATCTTGCTTTTCCAATGCCATCTGAATTGCGGGTATGGGTCCAGCACCCATAATAGTGGGATCTACCCCTGCAAACCCTATTGACCTAATTGTGGCCAGAGGAGTTATTTGTTTGCTCTTGGCCTTGTCTTTTGACATGAGGATCATGGCGCTCGCGCCAGCGTTTAGAGGGGAGGAGTTACCCGCAGTAATTACTCCATCGGATATAAAAGCCGGCTTTAAGTTCCCCATGTCTTTCATTGAAACCTGTTCGCGAATCGCCTGGTCACTATCCACTCTCATCACAGACCCGTCGCTCTGTTTGGCTTGAATTGGAAAGATTTCGTCTTCAAAAAAGCCCTCCTTTTTAGCGTTGGAGGCAAGCTGATGCGAGCGCATGCCCCATTTATCAAAGTCTTCACGCGTAAATGTTGTTTGAGAGGCCAGCTTTTCTGCCGTATATCCTATGTTCATGGTAACTTCCATGTCCCAGTGTCTATACTCAGCATCTGAATAGAGCCGCGGATTCATGGAAATAACCTTCTTTTCAAACAATGTGGGTCCCATGGGTACGCGGGTCATGTGTTCCATGCCGCATGCCAGCACAGTGTCTGCGAATCCTGTTGCGATCTCCATAAATCCCATGTGCACAGCAGCCATGGATGATCCGCATTGTTGATCAATGAATTTGGCAGGGATCTTTTCTGATAGATTTGCAAGAAATAAAGGGGTTCTTCCTCCGTATGTCCACTGCTCGGTAACACCCATTGCAGAACCCACAATAAAATCATCAATTTCCTCGTCGCTTATACCGATTTTTTCAAGTAGCCCGGGTATAAGCATCCCCAGTAATTCGTCAGCCCTTAAGCTGTGGAACCAGTCTCTAGACGGATCACTTGGTTTAGACTTCGATTGAGCTGTCCTTAAATAGCCGGCGATAACAACTTCATTCATCAGATTCCCTCCCTTACCTAAACATGAACTCGGTATGATTCTATTCACATAGGCCGCACCATCGAGATATGAAAACGGCATATACTTTGGCCACGTGGATAATACTTGAAATCTCCACCCGTTCATTCGCTCCATGTATATTTTCAGCTACAGGACCATAACAAGTTGCCTGCCCTGACCCGTAAAGGTTTAATGCCCTCAGATCAGTGGTACACGTGGCTATATATTCTCGTACATCCTCACCAGTAATAGCTTTGTGGCAATCCGCAAGCAAAGAAAAGGCAGGGAGGTCAAGGGGTAGGCTGTGGCCTTCAGATCTAAACCCATAGAAATCAACAACTGGTGGGTTTTCTGCAAGCCAGGCGTCTTTTTGAGCGGCCTTACGCACTGCATCGACAATGCGCCCACAAATCTCATCATAGGAGACTCCAGGGAAAAAAGACAGCCGGCCATGGAACTCTGCCGTTGCAGGCACTGTTGAAGGCCAGTCCCCACTTTTGAAGATCCCTATGTTTAGGTTAATGGGATGAAATACCTCTTTGTACTTTTCAGGTACAGAGGAACGATTAAGTTCTGCTTCTAGCTCCCTTAGCCCTTTTATGAGTATGAAACTTTTTTCAATGGCATTAGTGCCGGATGTTGTAGACAGCACATGGGCGGGGGCACCTCTTACTGAGACTTTGAACCACAGCACGCCAAGCTGGTTGGTAAGGATGGTCGGGCCAAAAGGCTCGGGAATTAATGCAGCTTCAGCATCGTAGCCGGCTGTGAGACAAGCCAATGTGCCATTGCCCGAGCACTCTTCTTCTATTACATTCTGTATCGTTACAGGGGCATTTAACCCGAAGCCTGCTCTTTCTGTTGCATAAAGAGCATAGGTCATTGCAGCCACTCCTGCTTTCATATCTCCTGCTCCTCGGCCATAGAGCCAACCATCTTTCTCGACCGGATCAAAAGGATCTGTGTCCCATAATTCCAAGGGTTCAGGGCTCACCACATCCAAATGGCCATTGAGAATTAGGCTATGCCCACCTTGGCCATCTGCTTGATGCACTGCTACCACGTTCCTGCGGCCTTCGTAATCCCACGGGACACGCGCAAATCCCGGATGCTGCTTCATCATCTCAGATTCAATTGGCACGCTTACAGGATCAAATGAGAGCCTTTTCAACTCCTCTTCTGCTAGTCTAACCGCACTGTCCTCTTTTCCAAGGGTGCTGGGTTCTTTTACCAGTCTGCAAACGTAGTCAAGGATATCGTCTGAGAGATCCTCTACAAGCTCAATAAGCCTTTTTTCTTTTCCGTTTATTGTCATAAGTCGCATTTCCCCACAAAACTAACCCCGGTTAGCTATTTTTTAGAACCTCGGAATATGAGGATTCGAAACAATGAGGCGGGCCTCCGTCTTCTCAACTACCTCATTCACATCAACGCCTTTGGCAAGCTCACGGAGGACCAAACCTTCTGGTCTGACATCCATAACCGCCAGTTCGGTAACTATGGTGTCTACGCATCCCTTAGCGGTGAGAGGTAATTTGCATACTTCGAGAATTTTCGGCTTACCTTTTCGGTCCGTATGCATTGTGGTGACGATAACCCTTTTCGCTTTTTGGGCAAGCTCCATGCCTCCTCCAATACCAGGTGAAAATTTGCCTGGGATAATCCAGTTGGCAAGATCACCCTTCGCCGAAACCTCCAAGGCTCCCAAAAACGCAACGTCCAGTCGGCCACCGCGAACCAGCGCAAAGGACACAACGCTATCAAAGAAAGATGCTCCTTTTTTTATGGTTACATAATTCCCACCGGCATCAATGAGGTTACGGTCCTCTGTGCCAGGGCTTGACCGGGGCCCCATACCTAAAATGCCGTTTTCAGAATGTATGAAGACCGGTTTATCAGGAGGAAGATAGTTAGGAATGAGGGTAGGGATCCCAATCCCCAGGTTTATGATCTGCCATGGTGATATTTCCTTTGCTGCTCTTCGTGCGATCTTTTCTTTAAAGGGCATGATGCTCTAGAATCCCGTATTCAGAAGTTATCTCTCTCATTAATACAATGTGATCGACAAAGGCGCCCGGCGTATGAATCGCATCAGGGTTTAGAGCACCTATTTCCACAATCCTTTCAACTTCAGCTATCACTACATCTGCTGCAGTGGCCATGATGGGGTTGAAGTTCCGAGCACTTTTTTCATAGATCAAATTTCCAAAAGGATCTGCTACTGCGGCATGGATCAATGCCACATTAGCCCTAAGGGCTGGTTCAACAATAGCTCTTTCTCCATTAACCTCCACACACTGCTTTCCTTCCTTAATGATTGTATCTATGCCGATGTCTGTTATTATACCCAACAGCCCTGCTCCACCGGCCCTGATCTTTTCCGCAAGAATCCCCTGGGGATAAAACTCCACCTCAATTTCCCCACGATTCATCATGGCGATGGCTGTAGCATTGAGTCCAAGGTGGGAACAAATGAGCTTTCGTACTCTTCCTGCTTCAATGAGTTTAGAAGCTCCCATACCATCTTCGTTGGCCTCATTTTTTATCAACGTGAGGTCACGAATTCCTTTCTTAAGCAGGCCATCAATAAGCATAAAAGGAGTGCCTGGTACGCCGAATCCTCCCAGCATTATACAATCGCCATCATGGATAGCCTCAATCGCTCTTTCAATAGTTGTTTGCTTGTCAATCACTAGTTTTATAACTCCTAAAAAACTAAATCTTTTTCACAGTGCTTTTCAGCGCACTGTCAAGTCGACCCACAATCTCGTATACTTCCTGCTCATTAATTATCAAAGGCGGAGCAATAAGGACATGGTCTCCTGACAGACCGTTGATGGGTTTACGGGGATAAATAATTAGACCATTCTGCGCCGCCACGTCTGTCAATAGCATATTTATATTTTTTTCAGCAGGAAAGGGCTCACGTGTATCTGGGTCTTTGACCAATTCAATAGCCGTCAGCAGACCTTTGCCCCTTACTTCACCAATTATTGCATATTTTTTTGCAAGCTCTTCAAGTCCGGCTTTCAATATCTGGCCCATTGCAGCGCTGTTTTCGCTGAGATGTTCTTCTATAATTATTTTAAAAACTTCAAGCCCTACCGCACAGGCCATGGGATTGCCTGCATATGTGTGACCATGAGCAAAGCCACCAGCTCGTAATACTTGGTCCACTATGTGCTCGCTGGCCATGACGGCGCCCAGGGGGTAATAGCCTGAAGCCATTCCTTTGGACAGAGCCACTATATCCGCCTCTACGCCCCAGTGTTCATATGCAAACAGTTTTCCCGTCCTACCAAAACCAGTCATAACCTCATCAAGTATAAGGTGTATCCCATATTTCCTGCATATATCCTGTACAACAGAAAAATAATTTTCAGGAGGGACCAATGCCCCGATGCTGGCACCTACTATGGGTTCTACCACAAAAGCGGCAACATTGTCCTGCCCATGCTCTAAAATCGTGGTTTCAAGAGCTCTAGCACACTCAATATTGCAACGAGGATAGGCCTTTCCATAAATGCAGCGGTAGCAGTACGGAGCTGGAATCTTGGGGTAAGATTGAATCATAGGCCCAAAAGGTATTTCTAGTGGTGCGTAAGAGGTAAGGGCCAGGGCTCCAAGAGTACTACCGTGGTAAGAAGGGGTTCTACTTACAAATAGATACCTGGATCCTTGCCCTTTGCTGTAAAAATATTGTCGAGAAAGTTTGATAGCCGATTCCACCGCCTCAGATCCACCGGAGACGAAAAACACCTTATTCAGGTGGGGTGCCGAATGATTGACCAACTGCTCTGCCAGCAAAACTGCTGGCTCGTTCTCGAATTGGGTACGATATGCAAAGAAGGCCTTTTGTGCCTGCTCTCTAATTGCTTTCTCTACCCTTTCATTCCCGTGACCGATGTTGCAAATTATAGCTCCCGAACATGCATCGATATATTCCTTACCCGACTCATCCCATATGCGAATACCTTTCGCCTTTTTTATAAGAGGCAGTTTTTTGTCTGACTGATAAAAAAGAAACCCCCTGGCTGAATCACTCAATTTTTCCTCCATTGTTGCAGAAATTCCAAGAGCACACCGGTCGTTTTCTTGATTGTCTATTCAGTGTGCGTCGGAGTGATTAGGAGCTTGTCAATTAAGTTCCTTGAACCCATCTTAGTGAAGGCCATTTTCCAGGTGCAATAACCCACAATGTTGAGGAGAAACCTTGAGGCAAACCTCTTCCCCTTCTTGCAACTGCTTTGACTTACTAATGTCTATTACATGTATCAAAGGCCTGTTCCCCACCTCTACGAAATAATTAACTTCACCGCCCATGTAACTCCGTTCTGCAATCCTTCCATAAAAGCAGTTAATATCTCCCTTAGGCAGCTTCCCTTTATGAGAAATAATCTCAAACTTCTCTGCTCGTACCACAAGTTGAATCTGCTCTCCGGCCCTCCAACTCCCTGTTTGTTCCACTAAGAACTCGCTTTCACCATCAAGCTTTACCTTCACCATGGAAGCGTCTGACTCAATAACTTTTCCATAAAAGAAATTAGAATGGCCCAGAAAATCCGCAACAAAATGATTCGCCGGGTTATTGTAAACCTCCTCTGGATTGCCCACTTGCTGCACGACACCATCTTTCATGACAACGATTCTATCAGACATGGACAGTGCCTCACGCTGGTCGTGTGTTACAAATATCGTAGTTATCCTTAGAACCTTCTGGAGATTAGCAATCTCTCTTCTCATATCCTCGCGGAGGTTTTCGTCTAGAGCGGAAAGCGGTTCGTCCATCAGAAGAAGAACCGGCTCCATTACAATTGCTCTGGCAAGGGCAATCCGTTGTTGCTGTCCGCCAGATAACTGGGAGGGCATCCTTTTTTCAACGCCGGGGAGGCGCACCATCTCAAGGGCCCGCCTTACCTTCTTCCTTATCTCTTCTTTTGGGGCCCCCTTATACTTGAGGCCAAAGCCCACATTTTCGTAGATGTTTTTGTGAGGGAATAGAGCGTAATTTTGGAAAATCATTCCTATGTTTCGCTTGTGAACAGGAACATTATTGATCAGCCGCCCCTGGATATAGATTTCCCCCTCAGTAGGTGTTTCAAGCCCTGCGATCATCCTAAGAACGGTGGTTTTGCCACATCCAGAAGGGCCCAAAAGTGTCACAAAGGAGCCTTCTTCAATGGTTAGGTCGAATTTCTGGACAGCAACCAGCTTGCCGAAACGCTTTACCACACCTTTTAGCTGAACTGCAGGGATGCCAGTGTTTTTTCCCACAGCCTACTTTCCTCCCACTCTTGGATTGTGGCGGGCCGGAACAAGGCAAAAGGAAGCTTTTTGTCCGCACCAACCTTGCTCAAGGCCCGCGCTGAACAGCCAGCTTATTATGCCCCAGCCTTTATCCTATCCCATTTTTCGGCCCATTCCTGCTGGTGTCCATTCCAATATTCTGGATCAGCGAAAAGATACCCTTCTAGTTTCCCTGTGGGATCAAATGCCGGCAGTTTCTTAACAGCATCTGGCATTTCCACCTTGGTGGGATCAAGGCTAGGGGGATATTTCTGGGCAGTTGCTACAGCTATAGCTGCCTTCGGTGCAAGCATAAAATTCAACAGTTTCTCTGCTACCTCCAGATCAGTTCCTTTCAAAACAAAAATACATTCCTGCCATGAGTAACAGTTGTATGGAGATAGGAATCCGATAGGATGACCTTGAGCTTGAAGCGCAGCTACTCGGCCGGACCAGGCTACTGTCGCATAAATTTCCTCATTGGCAAGAAGGCTCATGAGCTCAGCTCCGGAACCCCAGTATTTTTTGATCATTCCTCGCTGTTCTCTTAATGCATCCCATACCGCCTTCATGTTCTTAATGTTGTTTGGGTTTTGACCAGTATAGAGGGCTGCATACCAGATATTGGTTCGCCAGTCACCCCAGCTGCCGAGCTTGCCTTTCAGCTCTTTATCCCAAAGAAGAGCAGCGCCCTGCTTCTCCGCCTTGTCTTTTGATATGAATTTTGTGTTATAAGCAATACCGGTTTGTCCATAGTCATATGGCACGGCTGAGAGCGTACCGTTAGTAATGGCCCGGTAAGGCTTCATCATGGCGGGCATCACATATTTGAGATTGGGAATCTTGCTCTCATTTAACACAACCCCGTAACCCAGTTTTATATATCTGGCGTAATCAAACACTCCGCTCAAATGGGCCAAATTAAATTCACCGCCAGGAGGGAATGATGCCTTGACCCTCGTCAGATAGGTGTCCATATCTCCGAATTCACCTTCTATGACCTTTATACCTGTAGCTTTTGTAAATGGGACAAAGGCGTACTTGTGAAAGGCCTTTGAGACAACACCGCCCCATCCGTCAAAACGTATTGACTTAGCCGCCCATGCCTGGCGCGGAATAAGGCCAAATGGCCCGCCTACTAATCCTGCTGCCGCTCCTACAATCCCCAAATACTTGAAAAAGTCCCGCCGTGTAACAAGACCTCTTTCATATTGCTCGATTGCCCTATCCAATTGTTCTTTCAACTTCTTTGCCATCTTTTCCCCCTTTCATTGCTAAGTGGTTTTTCATCAAAAGCCCAAGTTAAAGAGCCGCCCCAATGTTAAGTTTTCCATAGGCACCACGTGATACCCTCTGAAGGACAGTTCGATTCAGAGGGCCCTCGTTGAAAACCTACGGATTAAATAGCCTGCAGCCAATGGTATTGCCACAGTTAGGATAACCATAATAGTCCCAAGGGCATTTATTTCCGGGCTGATCGAATTTCTGAGCATGCCAAATATCTTGACCGGAAGGGTCTGGTTCTGTGCGGTTGCCCAAAACAACGTCGCAGTAATATCGTCAAGGGAAATAGTGAAGGAAAAAAGAACTCCTCCTAAAATCGCAGGTGCCAAGAGGGGAAAAGTGATCTCTTTGAAGGTTTGTAACGGGTTGGCACCCAAGGACTGTGCTGCTTCTTCGTATTCTCTCTTAATGCCTACAAGTCGAGCCTGCACGATTAGAAGCACATAAGGCAAGGTAAGAACGACATGACCAATTACTAAGAGGGCAAAGGACTTGGGTTGCTGCAGCCAACGAAGAAAGATCAGCAGCGCCACACCAAGAATGACCTCGGGGATCATGATAGGCGCAAGTAAAAGTGTATTGATGGTGTTTTTACCCGGAAAGTCGAAGCGCACAAATGCCATGGCTGCTAGGATACCTATGGTAGTGGAAACCACGGAAGTGCAAGCTCCAAGGAGCATGGAATTCTTGAAGGCATTGAGTATAGCGCTATCTGTGGCCAACTCTGCATACCACTTCAGGCTAAACCCAGACATGGGGAAGCACCCAAATTGTTTGGGATTGAAAGATAGAGCCATCACAACAACGATGGGCGCAAACATAAACACATAGACCATAATAGTGTAAAAGCGGATTAGGGACCATCCCGAAAGCTTCATGGTGCTGAAAACCTCATTGAAGGACTTTAAATATCTGGGCAATCCCCAGATAACGATTATATGTCCACACAATTATCACCAATAATGTCAGAAGCACGACGCTAATTGCCGAGCCAAAAGGCCAATCCAAAGTGCCAATCACCCTGGCAAAGATCAAGTTGGCTATCATCTGATTACCCGGCCCACCAAGGATCATGGGAGGTAGGTATGTTCCCGCAGTTAGCACAAACACCAGCAAACAACCTGCACTTAGCCCTGGAAGGCTTAATGGCAACGTCACCTCTTTGAAGGCCTGCCATTCGGTGCAGCCCATGCTTCTAGCTGCATCCAAAAGGCTTTTGTCGATTCCTTCCAGGCTTACATAAATGTTCAAGATCATGAATGGAAGGAGATATTGAAGAAGCCCCATGAGTACAGATGCCTCGTTATAAAGCATGCCCAATGGGCGCGAAAGCAAGTGAACCTTAATTAGCAAGTGATTTATTAAGCCTGTGTCCCCCAAGATATTTATCCAGCTCATAGTTCTGATGATAAAGCTGATCCAGAAGGGCAGCATAATAAGCAGCATTAGCAGGCCCTTGTTTTTGGTCTTGCTGTGGCTCAGAAAATAGGCCGGAATATATCCCATAACTAAACATAATAAAACTGTCTCCAGAGAAACCCTAATGGTTCGCAGCAAAATGGAAGGATAAAAGGAATCGGCGAAAAATTTGGCGTAATTTCCAAATTGAAACGCAGCAATATCTGCCCCTGTCGGTGACCTCAACCAGAAGCTATACACCACGATAAAGCCAATAGGAATAACAAGCAAAAAGAAGACGGCGCTCAGTGCCGGCGTAAGCAATGCAAAGGGTTTCCAAAGCTTGTTTTGCATGTGTTCTAAAAAAGATTATTAATAAAGGTTTAGTTATTCTTCGTTGTCTTCTCTTTTCAACACTTTGGAAATCGAGGCGGCTAGCTTCACGATAAGCCCGGAGTACTTGCTCTCCATTTCTTCAGCATCTGTTTGAAGAGTTGAAAAATCAAAGGAAACGCCACCCAATCCCTTACCGGTATCGAGATTTATCAGAGGAGCGCCTATGGTGATTAAACCTCGTAAATATTCTTCCACGCAGATTGCATAACCCCGCTGCCTTGTTATCTCGATCTCTTCTAAGAGCTGATCCTTGTCTGTTATGGTCTTATCAGTTCTGGCTACGAAATCAATGTTCCCAACAAGCTGCTTGAGCGTCTCAGCAGGAAGAGTGGATAGGTAAGACTTACCTATAGAGGTATTATGGAAGGAGTTCCTGGCCACGGCCGGTAGATAGTAAGTAAGCGTTTCCTTGGCCTGGCGCTGGTAAGCCCTCATCAGGCTATTGTCAACCACAAAGGCCACATCTATCGTTATGTTGTGCTTATCGTAAACCTCATCAACGATTTTCTTGATAAGCTCAAGCTCATCACTTGAGCGAATTATATTCGCGCACAAGGCCACAGCCCTGATTCCAAGGCTGATTTCTTTTGTCCTGGGATTCTTTTCAAGATAACCCAACTCTACGAGGGTGTTCACGAATCTAAAGGTTGAAGTCAGATTAAGGGACAGGAGTTTAGAAATTTCAGTCTGCGTGAGCCTCCGGGTCTCGGTATCAAAAAGCGATAGGATCTTGAGTCCTTTTTCTAATGAAGTAGAAAAATATTGGCTGTTTGCAGACATTGGTGATGAGCTCTCGGAAGATGTGAATCAAGCTCTCCAAAAACCAAGCCCGAAGGACTTTACTAAAACAGTAATACACTTCCAAATATGAAAATAAAAACTCATATCTCTCTCGTTGTCAAGATTTTTTTCCAAGGACCCAAATATTTTTAGGAAAGATGCTCGGGCCGTTTATCAATCAAAGGAAGGTGAAGTATTAAAATCCTTCTTCAATAAGTATCTTTAATATCCTCCTTATGGGTTCCGCGGCTCCCCAAAGAAGCTGATCCCCAACCGTGAAGGCCGCCACGTACTCACGCCCCATCAGCATTTTCCTTATCCTTCCGATGGGAACTGTAAGGGTTCCGCTGACCGCCGCAGGCGTAAGTTCTCTCATGGTGATTTCTTTTTCGTTAGGAACAACCTTCACCCATTGGTTACCACCTGCGAGAATGCTCTCGATTTCGCTTACAGAAACATCCTTTTTCAATTTAATGGTTAAGGCCTGGCTGTGGCAGCGCATCGCGCCGACCCGCACGCATACGCCGTCTACTGGGATAGGGGGATCAGCCTGTAGTATCTTGTTGCTTTCCACATAGCCTTTCCATTCCTCACGGGTCTGCCCATTTTCCATGGGCGAATCTATCCAAGGGATGAGACTTCCCGCCAGTGGTACACCGAAGTTTTCAACCGGAAATGAATTGCTTCTCAGCGCCTCGGTCACGACCTTGTCGAGTTCAATTGCAGATGAGGCGGGATCGTCCAGAAGCGGTTGACTCACTTCTCCGAGGGCGGCCATCTGTGCCATCAGTTCTTTCATATTTTTGGCCCCTGCACCTGACGCAGCCTGGTAAGTCATGGAAGATATCCATTCTACGAGTCCCTCGGCGAAAAGTCCCGACATTGCCATGAGCATAAGGCTCACAGTGCAGTTGCCACCCACGTAAGTCTTTATGCCCTCGGCAAGGCCTTTGTCAATAACGGCCCTGTTTACCGGGTCCAGAACTATTATGGAATCGTCGTTCATGCGCAGTGCGGAGGAAGAATCCACCCAGTACCCTTTCCATCCACCCTCCCTGAGCCTTGGATATACTTGCTTTGTATATCCGCTGCCCTGGCAAGTCACCACAATATCCAAAGAGGATAGGAGTTTGGTGTCAAAGGCATCTTGAAGCGGGGGGGCATCAAGTCCAACCTTCGGTGGTTCGCCGCCGACATTGGACGTACTGAAAAACGTGGCTTCATAACCCGCAAAGTCGCCTTCTTCCTTCATCCTTCCCATGAGCACGGATCCCACCATGCCCCGCCATCCCACAAAGCCGACCTTTAACATAAACGGACCTCCTGAATTAGAAGTGCTAGTTATAGGTATTGAGCCTGTATAAATATGAAGAATAGTAATTTTGCGCAAGCAAAAAAAGCATACTTGCTAGATGGGGATTTAAGGGGTATAAAAAATCTGCTTAAGGGTAGCGAGAATAGGGGCGAGGGAAGGAGTTTTAAGAAGTGAGAGTATGGATGGTGGCCATATGCGTGGCGTTGTTGAACGTGCCATTTGGTTACTGGAGGGCCAATGTTGAAAGGTTCTCGAAACAGTGGATTCTAGCGATCCACATTCCAGTCCCTTTTGTTGTTGCCATCCGCATTTTCAGTGGACTCGGGTGGGCCCTTTATACCTTTCCGGTGCTGGTAGGAGCCTTCTTTGTCGGCCAGCTCTCAGGTGGACTGCTGTTAAAGTGGTGGAGGACGTGGGCGAGAGCAGACATCAGTTCCTGTATCGCTGTCAATGCCCTAAGGGAAATAAAGGCCTCGAAATTGATCCCACGTTAACCCCTTCCAAATACCCTTTCTTTCTTGTAGTGAAGATATTTTTCCGAGATAACGTTCAGCGGCTTCGTGGCCACGCGGAAATTCCCGTGCAATTCCCAAAACACATCGGCCAGGGTGGGGTTCCTCGTCTCTTCATATTCGGCTGCAAGCCTATAAAACTTCTTTCCTTCCTCCTCGTATTGCTGGGGACTGATCCTCAACTTCCCCTGGATTTGAGGTCGTAGCTGGCCTGAAAAAGGGTAGCGATATTCTCTTTCCGCGTACTCGGGAAACATTCCAAGGATAAACAAGCAGATATCAGCAATCCGCTTATAAAAACGTAGTCGGTGAGCCTCACTTACAGCCTCAGAGAAGCTCATCAGCGTATGAATATCGAGGTCACTGAAAGTGATCTTTCTCCACACGCCCGGCTTTGCTCTGAAAGAAAGTCTGTAGCTCCGCGTCTTGATAAACGACGAAAGCATGTCCGCCAAATAGGTGACCAGGGATTCGTTTGACATGAGTTCGGCAATTTCCTGGGTATCAAAGATGGGTATCTTAGACATACCGGATTTTTCCACGGTGAATCTTGCCTCTTCTAAGTCCCTGGCCGCCCTTCTAAGCAAGATCTCGAAGAAGAGGGCAGGGGATATCTTAAGGAAAATCTCCCTGTCGTCCATCACCCGCCTGAACACTTTTTCATCTGAAATGAAGGTGTTGCGGAAATCTTCATCCTCGCTGATGATCTGTTTGAGCCTGGTCTTGTCAGAGACCTCAGGTGAAGCCGATTCCACCAGAAACTCTAAATCCTTTTCGTTTAGCTTGAGGCTCAGCTTTCCTTTGGACTTCATAAGCTTTCATCACCTTCCTTTTCTAAGTGATCTTGGTCTGCCTTGGGTGAACTTATCACGCACACGTGCTACTTTTTCAGGCAAACCAATTCTAAAACCATGCAAAAAGGAGACCACAGGAACTTCCTTAGGCAATGGATACTGAGAAAATTTCAGGGAACAACCTTGAAGTGAACTACTCTCAGAAGCTCGTCGTTTGGCCCCAGCACCTCCACTCGCCAGTCACCGGTTTCATGGGCCTGGATGATCTTGGAGCTGTAAGTGCGCCAATTGGACGAATTGACCTGTAAAGGCACCCTGGCCCGTTGCTTCTGTCCATGGTACCAAACATGAAATATTGTTGTCGGTTCCTTGGCCCCTACTATCCGGGTGAAACAATAGAGTTTGCCCAGGCTGGAGGAAAAAATCGTGTCCCCGCCCTGGCATTGAAGGTCAACAACGTCCAGACAAATGGAGGCTTCAGCCACCTGAATGGAAGGGGAGCCGGCTGCCCTCGCAGCCATGGCTGAGCACATAATTAGGGAAACAACACCAAGCAAGAACACCAAATGACAAAGAACCTTTTTACCAGGTGTAGGCATAGCAAGTAACCCCCGCTCTAATAGTTTTGATCTCGCTAAAGTGCTCTTTTAAGTTTTAATTTAATCATAAATCACTGGTTCTGGCAACTCAAAACACCCTCGCTCCTATGTCATCTTAAAACCACAAAACCGTATTGTCTTGAAACACTTCCCATCAATGAGATATAGAACAATATAGCAAATCTAAACCAGAGAAAGGAAAACACCCTTTGCTAGAGCGAACCTTTATACACATTCCCGGCATAGGCTCCAAGACCGAAAAGATAATATGGAGTAAAGGGATAGAGACTTGGGACCACTTTCTGCGGTACCACGGAACCGTATTTTCATCATCGAGGGATGCATACATTCGCCACCAACTCTCAGAGTCAAAGAAACGCAGACATGACATTCGGTTCTTCAGGCAACGTCTTTCATCGGAACACATATGGCGTGTATTCGGCTCCTTCAGAAGCAAAGCGGTATACCTGGATATTGAAACCACAGGGGGTTACCAGGGGATAAATGACATAACCGTCATAGGACTTTATGATGGAAATGAATACTATTCATTTGTGAACGGCAAAAACATGGAAGATTTTCAATCAGCCATCAGTTCCTACGATCTAATGATCACCTTCAATGGAAGCACCTTTGACCTTCCGTTCATCCGCAAGTGGTTCAGACACATCGAGCTGCCACCCGCACACATTGATTTACGCTTCCTACTGCGAAAAATAGGTTACAAGGGGGGCCTGAAAAAGATAGAAAGGGAACTGGGCATTAACAGGGAGTCGGAGATCTGTGAAATGAACGGATATGATGCCGTGATGCTGTGGAAGGCATATGAATGGGGCGACATGGAAGCCCTCAATCGCTTATTGAAATACAACAGGGCAGACGTGGTAAATCTTGAGCCGCTCATGGCTTTTTGTTATGAAAGAATGATGCGTATCACACTTGCCTAGCTACAAGGGGCCTCTTCCAGAAATTTCATCACCTCACCTAAACTTGGAATACCTGGCTGGGCGCCCACGTGTAAACACTTCAGTGCAGCCGCGGCTGAGGCAAAACGCATACATCCTTGCATGTCAAGCCCTTGAAGCATCGCATATATGTAGGCACCATGGTACACATCACCTGCGCCGGTAGTGTCAACTGCATCAACAGGAAATGCGGGCTGCCGGTAAATGCCCGCCTCATCCATACCCACACTCCCTTTCTCTCCCAACGTTATTACCACATGCCTAGGTCCCAATGCCTTTAAGGCCTTAAGGGCCTCCCTTGGATCTGCTCCCTTTCCTATCATTGGTTCAGCAAAGGTTTCTGAGGCCACAAGGATATCTACCAAAGAGACCAAGTCTTTTGAGCCTTCCCTCATGGTACCGGCGTCCATCATCACTGGTACGCCTCTGGCCTTTGCCTGCCTTGCCGCCTCAATGCAGGCTTCAATCATTAGGCCATCCAGGTGGAGCATACGCATCCTCGGGTATAAAGAAAGATCAATGTCTGAAGCCGCAAGGGGCGGCATGCTACCACGATGCCAAAAGATTGTTCTATACCCTCCAGGAGAGATGGCAATAAATGCAAATTGAGACGTGTGGCCCGGAGTCACCTTAAGATTTGAAATATCTATGCCGTAGGAGATCAGGTTTTCAATTATTCTTTTTCCCAAGTAATCGTCTGATACCGATCCAAGGAAAGAAGTGGGGACTCCGAACTTCGCCAGGGTAACTATAGCTGTGCAAGCAGGCCCACCGCATTCGATCTGCAAACCACTAAGCTCCACTTTGGCATTTTCTTCTGGATAGAAAGGAAGCCTCGCCAAAAAGTCCACACATGCCTGGCCCAAACCCACCACCACCGCGTCATGGGTTGACCCTGGGCTCGAAGCAGCACATTGAGACACTCCCATGCCCTCCAAAGCTCTTTCAAGCCATTAACTTCATTTGCACATCAATTACTCTCAAAGATGAAATTCTACAAGCTCCTCAGCGACGGCAATCAGGTTATCCGAGCTTTTCCAATTCCTCTGTCACCTTTGTTATATGATCTTTCACCTTGGGAATTAGCGGTGATGACGGATATTTCTCAACTATAGATTTAAGAATTTCCAGGCAAGATTTTAGATAGCGCTCCTTTTTGACCGGATCATTGCTTTGCTTTGCTGCAAGAAAAAGCTTGGCAGCCCTGTTCCTTTCCCTGTTTATTATGCCCTCAATGGCCGCCTTTTTAAGTCTTCCCACCTCCACATTATTCGTTAGGTCACTGCCGATCGAGTTCAGCTTGGCCAAAGCTTCGTCATATTTCTCCTCTTCTATCAATGCCTCGGCTTGCCTCAAACCCTGGCTTTGTTCGGAAAGCACAGAGATCCGCTCCTGGAGAAATTGGTCCTCACGCGTATCAACTTCTTTCATAGCCTCTGTGAGTCTTTCCAACTCCCCCGCTGATGTGGTTTGATGCCTTCTTCTCTTTATGAGATCTCTTGCGAGCTCAAATTTCTTCTGCTCCACCAATTCTCTTACCTTGCCAAGGAACGCATCAAGGGGCACGATTGAAACACTACGGGCCTCACCCGTTTCCCTTTCTGGTTCAAACCCCGGCGCCCCAGGCTTACCTACTGTCTCCTTGCGCTCAATGGCAAGAGGGCCTATGGACTTGGCAATGGTTTGCTCTATCCGATGCCGCTCGTCCAAGAGATCGGCTAGTTTTTCGTAATTCCTGATGGCCCCCTGTTTGTCTCCCATCTTCAAGTGCCACATAGCTAGGTGAGCCCTCAGTACCACCAAATCCGGTCTTGTCTGCAACCTGTTTGCAATCCTCTCTCCAATTGTAACAGCATCCTTAATCATGCCTTGTTGAGCCAAGGATAAGGCAAATACCAGCCCCACCTCCGGGGTCAACGCGTCAGGGCCAAGGCTTTCTTTTAAGTCAACGCACTTATCAATAACTGCCTTATAGTTTCCTGCCAAATATGCATCCAAGATCTCATTTGTTTTCTCTGTAAACAGCCTGATGGCGGATCTTTCCTTGGCACCTCCCTGTGGACGAATGTTAAGGTAGAGATCTTCCATGGAACTCAAGGCAAAGAAAAGTCTTCTAATGCTCGTTCTGTAGTATTCCCTCTCTCGTGAGTATGGGGGCAGGCTTTCCATTCCCTGATATGCCTCTAGGAGTGAATAGAGAACGGTTCTCTCTGAAGCCGTGAGATCATGGCGCTCCAATGCCTTTTTTATGCGGCTGATCCTGTCTTCGATTAGGCTCTGGTCCACAGGGCTGGTGAGTATTTTCTCCGGTGTCGGACCTTGAGGAGGCCGCTGCCATAGGGGGGCGCAGCTTGAAAGCGCCAGGGTAGCAAAAACAATCGTAATTGGGAAGATTCTCTTCATGGATAAATTCCTCCAACAGGCTCAAATAACCTAATAGGTACAAGTTTGCCATCCTTGTCTATAACATCACTCAGCACAGTTGGAATATCAAGGCTTGCCCCAGAGGATATTCCCTCAAGTTGTGTTGGAAGGCCGCTCACCGGTGATACCCTAATCTTCTTAAGCCCAGCAGCCTCAGCGGCTTCGTCACCCAGCGTCTCGAAGGCAAGGTCAGCAAGTTGGATGGCACCCACGTACGCCGGGCTGTTAACAATGGCTACAGCAGTATCTATCCACAGGGGCAGTGCACCAGAAGCCCCGTAAATCGCAGTGTGCTTGGACTTCATGGGTTTATTATCATCATATCCCACGTATGCTGTAATAACAAACCCTTTTGAACTATCCCAGGCAGGGGCTCGTTGGTCAAATCGGGGCACGAATCCGGCAAAGCTGGAGTTAGTAAACTTGTTGGCTGTACCGGTTTTTCCATAGGTAGGCACTGGTATCCTGAAAATTAAATCTCCACTGCGTAATGTAAGGTTAACCGTATTTTTTGCTCTCCGGCCTGTTCCGTATAACACCACATTGCGAAGTATATCCTTTATTATTACAGATTGCCTATCGGTGATGACACGGACCTGCTGAGGACGATATTCCCAGAGCAACTCTCCATTTCTGTCTTCTATCCTAGTAATCACCGGCACCGCTTCGGGCCCACTCATCTTGTTCAAGGTGTATATGCCCCCGCTCATTATACTGTGGTAGACCAATGCGGCCTCCATAATACTTATGGAGTTAGGGCCAAGGGGAAAGGAAAGAACCTTGTCAAGATGCGTGGTGATGCCCAGGGTCTTGGCCAGATTTACCACATATGTCAGGTTAACAAGGACCCTATAGTCAGGGATTTTCCAAAGTACTTCCATGTCGTATCTTTTGTGCGCCAGGAGCTCCCTGTAGTTCCTCGCCACAGCCTTGCTTAGAACACCTATCACTTCTGAGGGAACCAGGCCGTCGATCCACACCTGCTCAGGCCGCAACTCCATGTAGTTCCGTGCCAGCCAACTGAGGCTCAGTGGTTGATATCGGGTAACATCAGGAGACCCCAAAGTTTCGTCGAAATAGGCGATCTTGGGGCCAGATCCCTTGGTTGTGGACTCATAAAAGCCCTTGAGTTCCCTGGCAAGTTCAGGAAGTAGTTCCGTCTCCTCTTTTCTGCCAAGTTCTTCTTCCAGAAGATACCTGAGCCTTGCGAGAGAGGCTCTCATTCTCGTGTTTGCCTTCTTGAGCCTTTTGAATCCGAGGCGCGAGAGCTTTGCCTTTGCTTCGTATTCTGGCGGGATGCTGTTGGGGTCAATGGTCCAATGCAATCTCTCAACCACTGGAATTGTACTTTCGTACCCTTCAAATATGAGATCTGGACGTACTTCCCTTTTTGCGCTTTCAAACGCCGCTTTCATCATGGATTCCTCAGTCACCACCACTCCATACCGGTCCCTTATGCGGTTTTTGTACTGCAAGTAAGACTCATCGTCCCTACGGCACAGCCCCAGCATTTCAGCTACCTGTCTGAACTCAGCCATATTGAGGCGGTCGGTGAGATGGTAGAGCAGCCACACTGTCGCAAGGTTCTCGGACTTGACCCCGGCCCACTCAATGGATACAAGACCGCTCTTGGGTTCATGGTCAGGCCTTGGAAAGTATCTTGTTCCTTCGAATTCATACATGTCCCTGCGGTTGGGGATTTGGTCTAAGTTGCTCCATTTGAGCTGCAGGGCCGCGGTAAAGACTATCGGCTTGAATATGGAACCCAGCTGCCGTTTGGCGTCTACAGCCCTGTTGAAAAAACGGTTATAAAAGCCTCCTACCATGGCCTTAACCATACCTTCATGTAACACCACGATCGCACCGTTGAGTTCTGGGAGGGTGGTAAGGAACAATTTTTTTTGGGTTCGACCGGGGAGATTCTGCACAAACTGCACCCAAATGAGGTCCCCCTCGCGAAACTTACTCAAAAAGGCCACCAGCTTCCTCTCGTCCAGACTCGCCCACGAGCCCATCTTCCACTTAAGCCATGCCTCGGCCATGGCCTTAACCCCCTCGTACCCGATTACCCCTCCACCATCCTTCCAGCTCACCACGAGGCACGCATCTCCATTGTGGGGCTCCACGTGGGTTATCCTTGCAAGAAATGGTATCCCACCATCGGTCTTTCGAAACCTGTTGTCAATTTGTTGGGAGCCCAGCTTGTTGACCACGTGGTAGCCATTTAGTAACACATCCATGTAAGGCAATCTTACCCTGAGGCTTTGGATAGCGGCTTGCTGTATGTCCTTGTTCACTGACGTATAGATTCTGATCCCGGAGGTAGCTATGTTATCTATACCCTGCTGGTGCAATATATCCCGGAAATATTCTGAGTCTAGCTGGTCCCTTATATAGTCCAAAACCACATTCAGCCTGTAACTGATGTTCCCCTTCCTAAAGGGAACAGGCTGGGCCTTTGCTTGTTCATATTGCTCCAGTGAAATAAAATTGAGTTTCAGCATGTTTCTGAGAACGTAATTCTTCCGTTCGTTGGCCAATTCCTGTGCCCTTTGCCTTTCAGCCTCTGTCTTTTTAATGAATGGATTATATCGATTGGGGGCCTGTACCGACCCTGCTATGAACGCACACTCTACCAGATTAAGATCTTCAACATCCTTGTCAAAAAAGTACTTTGCTGCGATACCCAGTCCTTTGCCATAGCTAGCCACAAAAAACTGATTAACATACATTTCCAGGATTTCTTCCTTGCTGTAATATCGTTCAAGGAGGAAGGCCTGGATAAGCTCCTTCAACTTGGCCATCAATGATCTTTTTTCCCGTTTGAAGATATTTTTGGCAGTTTGCTGGGTGAGAGTGCTCCCCCCCTGAACTACCCTTCCTGCTTTAAGATTTGCCAGCAGGGCCCTGGCTATTGCTTTGAAATCCACACCATAATGATGGAAAAAATTCTTGTCTTCCGCTGCAATGAGAGCCTTCACAAATATCTTGGGAATCTCCTTGTAAGGAACATAGCGGCGATGAGTCTTCTGAAAGAATACACCAATTGGAGTAACCCCATCGTCGTAGAAAACAGGGCTTTCGGAATTTATTATCTGAAGGATGATGCCCTTTTGGATACGTTTTGAGGCATCTTTTGTCACTTCTAAGTAAAGGAATGTGAAAAAGACAAGGGGTGTCAGGATAATCGCTATTAGTAAGCCAATAAGTATCTTACCCTTTATGCTCATCAGGAAGCAATCTCTCCAGATAGCAACATTTGGCGGAATACCTGCTTGAGATCGAGGCCTTTCAGTTTCAGTCCTTTCCGTCCGTACTTCATATTTGCCTCTATGATGTACCATGTACCATTCGATGAAATCAAATCGAGGCCCACATCATTAAAGTTACATTTCCTTGCCGCCTTCTGTGCCAAAGAGATGGCTTGTGGAGGGATGTTGTCGAAGTCTATGCGTCCGCCTTGGGAAATGTTGGTCTTAAAGGACCCCGGTCCTGCCAGCCGCCAATAAGCCAGCACGGGCTTATAATTTATTAGTATTACCCTCAAGTCTCTGTCATGAACCAAGTACTCTTGAATGTATGCAACATTGGTCAACCTCAAGTATGAGTGGAGTTCAGCTTCCGACCTTATCATAAATACACCGTTCCCTCTGGCAGAGCCCCTTGGAAGCTTCGCAATAAAAGGAAAGCTGAAATCTTCCAGGATATCCCTGTGATGCAGATGATAGTAAATTCTTGTTCTTGGATGCGGGATCCCCAACATGTAAAACAAGGTGGTTTGCTTTATCTTTTCATCGGCGTATAGGTAAGATTCGAGGCTTGGAAAAATCTTTTTTCCCATGGTGCTAAGAAACTGGGCATAGTTCAAGGTGGGAAATAAAATAAGTTTTGCTCTCAGGATCAGCTCCCTTTCTTCCATGGTATAGTCGAAGAAATTGGGCTTTACCCCTAGTGTTCTAACCTCAGGAATGCCTATCAGTCTGCTGCCAAGAGCGATATAATTCATGGGAAAACAACCTGATTAGTGCAATGCGTTTTCATGAAGCCTGTTGCACCCATTTGCGCACGAGGACCGCCTTTTCTCGCGCCACGGCAAGAGCCTCATGGAGATCAATGGTAAGAAGCGACCTATTCTCCATTACAACCTTGCCGTTAATAATGCTATGCAGAACATCATCACCGCGGGCCGCATAAACAATATGGGAGTAGGGATTATAGATGGGAGTCAGGTGGGGCTTGTTAGGATCAAGGACAATAAAATCCGCCTTTTTCCCCTTTTCAATTGAGCCGATGATCCCTTCCATTCCAAGTGCCTTTGCTCCATTTATGGTGGCCATCTTCAGCACAGTTACCGCATCCATCGCAGTGGGATCCATCTTACTGACCTTGTGCAGCTTGGCTGAGGTGTCCATCTCACCAAACATGTCCAGATCATTGTTGGAGGCACAACCGTCTGTGCCGATTCCCACTGTAATACCATTAGCTACCATCTCTGGTACCGGTGCTATACCTGAAGCCAGTTTCATGTTGCTTTCGGGATTATGTATTACCCTTACCCCGTTTTCTTTTAGCAGTTCCAGGTCCCTGGGTGAAAGGTGCACACAATGGTCTGCTATAAGGTTGCTGTTTAATAAATTTAGATCCTTTAAGTGCTCCACCGGGCTTTTGTTATACTTTTCTTTGACCTGCCTCAGTTCATCTTCGGTCTCGGCCAGATGCGTAATGAGAGGCACGCTGTATTGCGATGCCAGGGCTCCAGCCCTTTCCAAGAGGCCGGGGCTGCAGGTAAACACGGAGTGTGGCTCTACCGCAACGGATATTAAGGGATGTCCCTGCCATCGCTGTATCAGCCATTCGGTGTACCGGAAACCGTTTTCAATCTCACCGTAATTGGGTGAAGGAAAATCATAGAGGACTTCCCCTATCAGGCATCTTATGCCTGTTTTACTGGCAGCTTCGGCCACCTCATTTTCAAACAAGTACATGTCACAGAAAGTGGTGGTACCAGAAAGGATCATTTCCGCGCACCCCAGAAAGGACCCCGCCCTCACAAAATCCTCATCCATGTTCTTTTCCACGGGAAAGATATAGCGGGTAAGCCACTCCATGAGGGGCAAGTCGTCCGCAAGCCCCCGGAACAAGCTCATAGGTACATGGGTATGCCCGTTTATCAGCCCAGGAAGTAATAATCCACCCGATGCATCTATAGTCTTGCCAGCTTTCCAATAAGATGGCTCGCCTTTCCCCACATCAGCTATACTATCACCAACAACAGCCACATACCCCTTGTCAATGATCGTCTGAGCGCGGTCCATGGTGACAATGGTTGCGTTCTTTACACACAGATCTGCTTTTCTTTCCAACCCAGCGACTTCGGACATAATCTCGAGAACCTCACATTAGATCTTTCTTACAATACCTTCTACCAAGCTGGCGAGCCGCGTGCTGGCCTTTTCAGCCGTGTTGATTACTTGCTCGATATCAGTCTTTTCCATGCAGTCAGGAAGGTTGACGTTGGTAATTACAGCTATCACCATTACCTTTACCCCGCAATGGACTGCTGCTATCACCTCCGGGACCGTTGACATGCCTACTGCGTCTGCACCTATCATCCTCAGGAACCTTGTCTCAGCCGGCGTTTCCAGGCTCGGGCCATGAACCCCCACATAAACCCCCTTTTTCAGATCTATACCCTGATTCAGGGCCTCCTCTGCAGCAAGTTTGTTCATGGCCTTGTCATAGGCCTCTGTCATGTCGGGAAACCTGGGCCCAAATACTTCCAGATTCGGTCCGATAAGTGGGTTCGTACCCATCAGGTTTATGTGATCAAGCACCAGCATAAGGTCACCAGGTTCAAACCTTGGATCAAGACCTCCTGCCGCACTGCAAATAATAAGTTTCTGAACACCCAGCAAGGCCATAATCCTAATGGGAAATGCTATATCTGCGGCGGAATATCCCTCATACATATGGAACCTGCCTTCCATGACCATCACGTCCTTGTTTCCAAGACTCCCAACTGAAAGCATTCCCCTATGCCCCTCGGTGGTCGAGGTGGGAAAATTAGGGATCTCAGAGTAGGGAATTCGCGCCTGCACTGAAACCACTTTAGCAATGGAACCCAGACCCGTCCCGGCAATGATCCCGATCAGCGGTCGAATCTTAATTCGGCTCCTTATATACCTCTCTGCCTCACGTATTTTCTTTATCATTATCCACCCCGCAACTTATCCCCCATTAAGCAACTTACCCTCAAAAGTCAATACAATTGACTTGAGAGCAGACGAGGCACTTGGCACAGGTGACTAATAATAGGAAATTTTTTTCTTAATTGGTAGAATTTTACATTACCAGGATGTGTAAGCAGTTACCACTTATAATTCTGCTGTTTAGGGGGAAAAGAAATATTATCTAATAACAATAAGTTAGGCAACCACGAGTTCGCTGTTTTGTGGCATGAAGCGTGCTAGGGTTGATAAATAAATCAAGCTGTATTGACAAAAGGCCTGTAATGACTAAAATAATGATGATTGGGGAACAGAGGGGTAAGAAAATGGAAGGAGACCTATCGGATAAGCCACACATAGGGGCATGCAAAAAAGCATGCCTGCTTGCCATATTTTTTGCAACCAGCCTATTGTTAACCGCAAGCTCTACCACCGAAACACTTCCTTTGTTTGAAGCCAAGGCCTTCGTGCAACCTAAGCCGCAGGTTGTTCAGGTTGCCTCACTTGACATAGTAGAGAGTGATGGGTTGCCAAATGGTGTTTCTGTCGCGCCCAAATCCTCACCTGTAAACCTCAAGGAGCAAGTTGCGATGCCGTCTTCCAGACGGCCCCGTGCAAGCGAGCCCTCGCCGGCAGGGAAAAGGTCAGGTGGAAAGGAAGAGCTTCATGCCATTATTGAGCAGGTGGCTAACCGCCACAACGTGGACCCTGCATTGATCAAGGCCATTATCATGGCCGAATCAGGTTATAATCCCAAAGCCGTTTCAAAAAAAGGCGCAGTCGGCCTCATGCAGTTGATGCCAAGCACGGCCCAAGAACTCGGCGTAAAAGAACTATTTGACCCCAAGGATAATATTGAGGCCGGCGTGAAATACTTCAAACGCCTCCTGCGGCGATTCGGTGGTGATGTAAAGCTGGCATTGGCCGCTTACAATGCGGGCAGCACCAAAGTCAGGAGATACCGTGGCATCCCACCAATCGGTGCAACAAGATATTATGTCAAGAAGGTATTCCACTATTATAGGCTTTACAAAAAAGAGTCTGTTAGCCAAACTGACGCGTAATCAAGCTCCTTTCCTGCAACCGGTCCATTCAAGGCTTTTCGGCTTGACCCACATCCCACAGATACGTTAGAAGGTACTCACCACAGGTGAGTCTGATGAAGACTACGTCAGTACATGGCGGACGCGCAACTGTTGTTAACAGTACTCTCATCCAAAGGAAAGGCTTTGAATGGAAAAGGAGCTATTGGAAGGCCAAGTAAGACTGGTCAATGAGGTGATAAGAAAGGGCATATGTGTACGGTGCGGAGCATGTGTCGGACTGTGTCCATACTTTCAGTACCATGACGGAAAGGTAGTAGTTGCCGACCGGTGCGAAGCAGGCACTTGGCGTTGCATCCAGATATGCCCCCGTATTCCCTACGAGAGGGCTTCTCTTTATGAACATTTCTACCAGATAAAAGAGCAGCCCCAAGTCTTGGGTCCTTACAAGCGGATCATTGCGGCAAGAAGCGCCGAAATGCAGATACGGGATGTAGCCCAGTATGGAGGTGTAGTAACAGCGTTAATCCTTTTTGCCATTGAAAATGGCATGATTAACTGGGCTGTGCTTACTGACAGGGGAGAAAGCCTGGCCCCACGAGGGCTTCTGTGCAATAGCCGCGAACAAATCATCGCCTGTTCAGGGTCCCGTTATACCGCCTCCGCCGCGCTTCAAGAGGTGAATCTTGCCATCAAGTCTGGAAAACAAGGCATTGGATTCGTAGGACTCCCTTGCCAAATGGAGGCCCTTTCCAGGTTGGCTCTTTCAGAACCCGAGGGAAGGGAGAGATTCAGCAGCATAGCCCTAAGGGTCGGCATTTTCTGTACCTGGGCACTCGATTGGAGGAGGCTTCGTTCATACTTGGAGGCAAAAGGACTCACGGGTATCGCCAAAAAATATGATATACCCCCACCACCGTCGGAAATTTTCGTGGTGGAGACGCAAGATGCGAAAATGGAACTGCCCCTTTCAGAAATCAGGAAGATCATCCAGCCTGGCTGCAAGTTTTGCGAAGACATGACAGCAGAATTTGCTGATATCTCGGTGGGAACGCTGGAAGGCGAGGAGGGGTGGAACACAGTCATTCTCAGGACAGATAAAGGTGTAGAGTTATTCGATAGGGCTGTACAGGCAGGTATGCTCGAAGAAAAACAATTACCTGCAAGTAATCTTGATCATCTGAAGGAGGCTGCCTCGAATAAGAGGAAAAAAGCTCTGCAGGCAAGAGAAGAGGGGGAAGATGGATAAGGTAAGCACTACAGAAGGTGGTAAGAGAATGCTTCTGCAGGCAAATGAAGCAATAGCGCGGGGTGCACTTGAGGCAGGGATAATTTTTGCAGCCGGGTATCCAGGGAATCCTTCTTCAGAGATAATTGAAACCCTCGCAAAAGCATCCCATGATTTGCCCATATATGTGGAATGGTCGGTAAATGAAAAGGTAGCTTTGGAGGCTGCAGCGGGGGCGTCTTTTGCCGGCTGCAGGGCAATTTGCAGCATGAAGCAAAATGGAGTGAATGTGGTTTCCGACTTCTTGACCAACCTAAGTCTGTCCGGCACCAAGGGAGGTATAGTCCTAGTCTCATGTGATGATCCCGGGGGCATATCCAGCACCAACGAAGAAGATGCAAGAGCCTTTGCGCCCTTATCGGATATTCCCTTGCTAGAGCCCTCTTCCCCCCAGGAGGCTCTTGATATGACGCGCTGGGCCTTCGACCTGTCCGAGGCCATTGGAAACATAGTAATGATCCGGAGCGTATCACGTCTCTCCCACTCAAGGTCAGATGTTGTCGTGGGGGGCTTGCCTGACTTTACCGCCCGGCCCTATTTCGACACACAGGTCCCTTTTCATACGTTTCCCATAATTACCAAGCACCAGGCAAGGCACGAGAAGCTAAAAGCGGCGGAGGATCTTTTTGAAAAATCCTCCTTCAATTATTATCGTGGAGCACAGCGGCCTGAATTGCTGGTAATCGGTTCGGGATGTGCTGTGGATTATGCTCTTGACGCAATTCAAACAATGAACCTATGGGAGAGGGTAGGGGTTCTTAAACTAGGTACCACTTGGCCCATTCCCAGGAGGTTATTGCTGAAACATCTCCAGAAATGCCAACATATTCTTTTTGTAGAGGATGTTGATCCCTTCATAGAAACCCATGTCAAGGCCTTTGCTGCTGAAAGGGCTCAAGAGTTGGGATTGAAGGTTTTTCACGGAAAAGGCTCGGATGAACTCCCTTCGTGCGGAGAGCTCCGACCAGCCCAGCTCTTGGATTTCTTTGGAAATTACTTCAATCTCAGCTGGGGTGCCGAAAATTTCACCAACAAGGTGGAAACCCTTATTAACGGCAGGATACCGCCCAGGGAATTCGGCTTTTGCCCAGGCTGTCCTCACCGGGGGAGTTTCTATGCGATAAAGACCGCTCTTGCCTGGGACGACAGGGACGGATTTGTTTCAGGAGACATTGGTTGTTACAGTATGGCCATTTGGCCCACCGGGTTCAATCAGCTCAAGTCGGTACATGCCATGGGATCTGGATTGGGAATTGCCTGCGGATACGGCAAGCTTGAAAATTTCGGCTTCGAACAGCCAGTTATAACTGTTTGCGGAGATTCCACCTTTTACCATGCCGCCTTACCTGCCTTGGTTAATGCAAGGTTCAACAACGCGGACATACTCTTAGTGGTTTTAGACAACAGCGCCACTGCCATGACGGGGTTTCAGCCCCATCCGGGCACAGGAAAAACCGCCATGGGGGAACCGACGCAGCCCGTCGACGTGGTTGCCATATGCAAGTCAATGGGGCTGGACGTTTACGTAGGCGACCCCTATGAAATGAAGCAAACTGCTGAAAAACTATATGAGCTTATGCAACAACGCGGTCCCAGGGTAATGGTACTAAGAAGAAAATGCGCCCTGGTTCAGGGACGAGAAGGGGGATTCCCTTACGGGATGCATGTGGATCAAGATCTGTGTATAGGAGAAGAATGCGGTTGTGGAAGATATTGTACGCGCATTTTCAGGTGCCCGGGACTTATCTGGGATAAAGAGAAAAAAAAGGCGGTAATAGATCAGGTTATTTGCGTGGGGTGCGGCATCTGTGCCGAGATCTGCCCTCAGGGTGCGATTAAAAAGGAACTGAAATAAGGGGAGATCCAAAGGGGAAAGGAGTGTTCCCATGGAGATAAATACAATAATTACGGGTGTAGGAGGACAGGGCAACGTTCTTGCCTCGCAGATACTCGGAAATGCCGCTGTGCACAAGGGCTTCCATGTGAGCATAGGAGAAACCTTTGGCCTGTCTCAGAGGGGTGGCGCAGTGATGAGCCATGTGCGGCTTTTCAGGGAGCCCAAGTACAGCCCTCTTATCCCTCCCAACATGGCACACATTATAGTTGGGCTTGAACCCTTGGAAGCACTGAGGATCACCCGTGAGTTCGCTAACCCCGAAACGCTGTTCATTGTAAATTCTCGGCCAATCCACCCCCTCAATGTTATAGCAGGTGACGTGGATTATCCTGACGTCAGATGGATAAGAAATGTGCTTGAGCAGTGCGGGTCCAAGCTATATTGGCTGGAGGGCACTCAGATAGCAATCGATCTTGGGGGACCCATAATGCTCAATATGCTGATGCTGGGTGCACTTTGTGCAATAGAGATGTTCCCCCTTGAGGTAAGAGACATTAAGGCCGTTTTAGGGGAAACATTCCCCAAATCCAAGCTCGAGATGAATTACAAGGCCTTGGATATGGGCAAGGAACTTATAAGAAACCATGAAAATTGACCTCCACATACACTCAAAAGATTGTTCAGATGGGCGTCTTCCCCTAGAGGAAATTTTCAGGATCGCCCAAGACCGGGCCATAGGCTATATCTCTATAACTGACCATGACGCTGTTCAGTGCCAAGCCAAGGCAATTTCCCTCGCCAGGCAGCACGGTATGCACTACCTGACCGGGGTCGAATTAAATATCAGTTTTTCTGCGATCGGTTACGGGGATAATAAAAGCGTTTCCTTGGATCTCCTGGGCTATGGGTATGATCCCCAAGATAAAGAGCTTAAAAACAAGACAGCGCAGTTGCGCGAACACAGGAAAAAGAGGGCACGAATGATCCTCGAACGGGTAAACAGAGAACTCGAAAAGGAAGGAATCGAGCACCTGACAGATGCGGATTTGGCGGCTATTGAAAGGGGGGTTGATGGTGCTTTCGGCCGACCCCATATTGCAAGGTATATGGTGGAGAAAGGTCTGGTGAAAAGCGTGCAAGAGGCCTTCGATAAATACTTGGTTCGTTGCGATGTGCCGAAACTCCCCCTCAGTTTGGCAGAGGCTTCCCGGCTGATTAGAAGGGCAGGGGGCAGGGCGGTACTAGCCCATGGTAATGACCCAAAAGGGACTTCTCTATGTTCGCTGACCCGGGATGTTAACGAGCAACTTCAGATAGTGGAAAATCATATGCTTGAGTACCTCGACGGCCTTGAGTGCTGGCACAGCCGTCACGACCCCCTGACAACCCATGCTTACCTGAAATTCGCAAAGGAGCATGGCATGGTTGTTACTGGGGGCTCCGATTGTCACCAAAACCCGGTCAAAATAGGAACCATTGATATCCCTGAATATGTTGTAGACCAGTTTAGATTCATTTAAGGACTGTCTTGAAATCATGGCATCAATGATCGAAGACCTTTTAAGGCCTGAAAATCTTCCTGATCCAACACAAAGCGTGAGACTTGTTCAAACCCATATATCCTTGGTGTTCGTAGGTGATCGGTTCGTTTACAAGGTCAAGAAACCGGTAGATTTTGGGTTCTTGGACTTTTCCACCCTGGATAAAAGGAAATATTACTGCCAAAAAGAAATAGAGCTGAACAGCAGGCTGACCAAAGACATCTATATTGACTTGTTATGCGTTACGCGGAACAACCAAGGTTTTAAGATAGAGGCCTCCCCAAGGGGTGATATAGTGGATTACGCAGTTAAAATGAGAAGGATCCCCGAGGAGGGATTGATGAAAAATCTCTTTGCTAAGGGCACCCTCACCAATAAGCACCTGCGACGGCTGGCAGGAGTGTTGGCGGATTTCCATTCCCGCGCTGCTACCAACAGCGAGATTCAAGAATTCGGGCGTCCCGAGAGATTTAAGGTTAACACCGACGAGAACTTCCAGCAGGTGGAACCCTATGTAGGGA
>QMLZ01000006.1 GCA_003646995.1 Deltaproteobacteria bacterium
CGCTTGAAATGGTCGCTCAAAACCGCCATGTAGAAGTTCTTATAAGGAGACTGCCCGGATCCGAGGGGCTTCCTTTGCCACGGTACGAGTCAGAGGGTTCATCTGGAATGGACCTGAGAGCTGCCGTGCGGGAGCCGGTGGTGTTAAAACCCGGCGACATAAGGCTCATTCCTACTGGCCTGGCAATATCTCTCCCTTCGGGCTATGAGGCGCAGATAAGACCGCGTAGTGGCTTGGCGCTACGCTATGGTGTAGGGATGGTCAATTCTCCCGGTACAATTGATTCAGACTATAGGGGGGAGATAGGTGTAATCCTTGTGAACTGGGGCTCAAAGCCCTTTGTAATCAGCCGCGGACAAAGGATAGCTCAGATGGTAATTTCAAAGGTTTATCACGCAAGCCTCAAAGAAGTTGATGTTCTGGATGAGACGAAGAGAGGGAGTGGTGGCTTTGGGCACACAGGGCTCTTGTGAGTTGACGGGATGAGATTCTCAGTACTTGGGTCCGGAAGCAGCGGAAATGCCTCCTATGTGGAAACGAGGGAGGCAAGAATTTTAGTCGATGCTGGGCTTAGTTGTAAGGAAATTGAAAAGCGGCTTGGCTTGTTGGGGATAGGGGCTGGGGAAATAGATGCCATTGTAGTCACCCACGAGCATATTGATCATGTTAGGGGGGTGGGGGTTTTTGCAAGGCGCTACGGGATCCCTGTGCTGATGAACAAGGCGACTTTTGCCCGTTGCAGAAATGTGGTGGGCAAGATCCCCATACCGCTATTTTTCAATACCGGAGACATTCTAACGTTTAAGGATATGAACCTCCATTTTATAACAAAGTGCCATGATGCGGCCGACCCAGTGGCCCTGACCATGACTTCCGATGGATGTAAGCTCGGAGTAGTTACTGATTTGGGCCGGGTGACCTCTCTTATATTGGACAGTGTTCAGGGATGCCGAGGGTTGATTTTGGAGTTCAACCACGACCTTGAAATGCTGGACAGAGGCCCGTATCCCTTTGAGTTGAAGCGCAGAATACGTGGACCTGATGGTCATCTTTCCAACCATGATGCAGCAAGGCTGCTGGGCGAAGCTATTGGCAATGAGCTCTCCGTGCTTGTCCTTGCGCATTTAAGTGAGGTCAACAATACAGAAAAACTCGCCTTGGAGGAGGCGATTCGGGCGATTGAGGGGAAGGGCAATAACGTTGACACAGTCATCGTCAGCACTCAGCATTATGCTATGCCGGTCGTATCTATGGATGCAGGATGACTTGGATGTAATGAAAAAGAATAAGAAGGGATACAGGGAGAAGAAGAAAAAAACGTATGTGTGTTCCTGTTGTGGAAGGGTCCAGCCCTTTTGCTGGACCTGCCCGTGTGGATTCCAGATTTGTAACGAGTGCATGGAGGAGAACCTATGGGGACTGACCTGCAGTGGCGTGAACTGGCAATGCCCTGATTGTGGTTCGCTGCGTCCTTTCTGATCCGACTATAAGTTTGTCCACCGCTGGTAACCAATGATTCGATAAGAGAAGGGTATGATCAGGTTTACAAAGGAGAAACCGTTCGTGGTTTGCATTCCTGCAGGCCGTCCTCCTATGTGGTTTCTAGGCTTGACTCTTGTCCTTGTCTTCTTAACCTCTTGTGCTCAGGTACCATTGACGCAGCGAAAAAGCCTGCATCTGGTACCAGATCGAGAGGTGCTTGCCTTAAGCTTTCAACAATACAGAGACGTGATCAGGAAGGCCAAGTTGTCCAATGATGAAGAGAAGCTAAAGATGGTGAGGCGAGTAGGTAGGCGTATCGCCAAGGCTGCGGAACAGTTCCTTCGAGATGAGGGCCTTGGGCAGGAGGTAAAAAATTATCATTGGGAGTTTAACTTAATCGACAATGACAAGGTAGTTAATGCCTGGTGTATGCCGGGAGGGAAGGTTGCAGTTTATACCGGAATCTTGAAATACACCAAGGACGAAGCTGGACTCGCGGTAGTTCTTGGGCATGAAGTGGCCCACGCCATTGCTCGGCACGGCAACGAACGTATGAGTGAGGCATTGCTGGCAAACCTTGGGGGAATGGCTCTTTCTGCTGCTCTTGCCAGTAAACCTGTTGAGACCCGTCAACTCTTTATGGCTGCCTTTGGGCTTGGGGCCAACGTGGGCTTTCTCTTGCCTTACAGTAGAGTACAAGAATCCGAGGCTGACCGCATAGGGGTGATGCTGATGGCGAGGGCGGGTTACGATCCCAGGGTTGCGCTATCATTTTGGGAAAGGATGAGTAAGGCAGGTAGAAAGCGACATCCGGAATTTCTGTCTACGCACCCTGCGCCAAAGACAAGGATTAGAAATCTCAAGGTGTATATCCAAGAGGCCTTACCATACTACAAGAAAGAAAAGCCATTATAGGGGAACCGTGAAGGGACTACAGTTGGGGGTTTGTAATGGAACAAGGGATTGTTGATAGCTATTTTTTTGCATTGGTGAGGGTGATAGATGCTATTTACAAAGATGAGGAAGACTTGGGGGATATTCTCTATTTTGTAGTGTCCCTGGCCGCCGAACTTACAGGGGCCAAAGGAAGCACCATCAGGGTGCTCGAACACGGTACCTTTGACTTAAAGGTGGTTAGCAGTTACGGCCTAAGCAAGGATTACCTTGACTCCGGGGCCATTGATCACGGCAAAAGCATCACGGAAATCTTGCAGGGTGACATAATTATCATCAATGATTTCGAGAATGATCAAAGGATTCAAAATGCCGAGGCAGCTCGAAAAGAAGGGCTCAAGTCAGTGATAGGGATTCCCTTTACAGTGAATGAGACCACCTATTCTATCTTGAGGGTTTATTACCCAACCAGAAAGATTCCAACCCATGATGAAATGGAGTTCCTAAATAGTTTGGGAAAACTCAGTTGCTTGGCGATAGAGAGGGCCGCAATCGGTAAAATGCGTGCCGGAGGCGAGTCGGTGTAAGGAAAGCAGGTGGGCAAGAGCGTCAAAGACATATGTCACCGGCGGATCAAAAATCCTTATCTCAATGTGGTCTTGTATCAGCCTGAAATCCCCTCCAACACCGGAAATATCGCCAGGCTTTGTGCTGCCGCCGAGTTGCCACTTCATTTGATACACCCTTTGGGATTCAAGTTGGACGACAAGCACCTTAGGCGGGCCGGACTTGATTATTGGCCAGAAGTGGATGTGAGAGAGCATGTTTCATTTGAGGCCTTTATTGAAGCCGTGGGGGCCAGTGCCCAGATAGTATGTTTCAGCAGGCACGCATCTGAGATCTATATTCATGCGCGGGTAGAGCGAGGTGCACTATTGCTGTTCGGCCCTGAAACCAGGGGGTTGCCTCCGGAGATTAGAAGTACTTATCCCTGTTACCGGGTTCCTATATGGGGCAAGGTGAGAAGCCTTAATCTTTCAACAACAGTTGGAATTGTCACCTACCATTATCTCTCCAGATTAAAAAGCTTTGAATAATTAACCGGCAGGCGGAATAAGCCTGCTCATGATGCCTGCTGAGCTTTATCGGCTTTCCTATGTCTTAGCGCACGAGATAGTTCACTCAAGAGATGTGTAGCCCGCGTGGCAGTGTCCGGGGTCATGGTTCCCATTCCACATGCTGGTGTAAGCAATGAGCGGGCCTGAAGGATTTCCATATCCACACCGGACCTTATTAGTCGTTCCATCCCGTTTTCGAGTTGTGTTATCAAGGATCGCACCGTTTCCTGACCGGTAAATTCACTCGTGGGCACAATTCCCCAAGCTATAAAACCTCCTCTGTCCAAGAATTCCTTGATGGCTTTATCATAAAGCAGAAAGTAGTCCATATAGCCATTGGCATCAAAGCTAATGATATCCGTCCCGGTTTCCAATAGCATTGCCCAGTCTGTATTGCCGCAACAGTGAATTCCAACCAGTGCGTTTGTCCTTTTTTTCAGAAAGTCGATTGTTGTTCTTAATATCTCAATTACCTTTTCCCTTGAAATTGGGGAAAACGCCGATCCAAAGCCTGATAAATATGGTTCGTCAAAGAACAGAACCGGGTATCTCCCGCTCTTGGATAGCTCTTTCACCTGCCACAGGGCCTTTATGGATATGGCGTTTGCCATCGCTTCCAAGATTTCTGCATCGTAAAGCACCGCCTTGCCGTCAGAGCCCTTGACGGAAGCGGTAAAAGTAATGGGGCCCACGACTTGGCCTTTTATGAACTGCTGGTTGTTATTTCCTGATTCTAGCGCAAGGATCCTGAGCATCGTATACAGCCCAGGGGCATATTGTTCACTTACTGCAAAGTAGTCCGTATCTTCGGCCATAAACCTCTCGTAAAATTCCACCAATTCTTTTTCTTTGTTCATACCCGCGGAGATGCGCACTTCCTTGGATTCTAGGTCAACCCTCACGAGGGGTAGACCTTCGGTAAATTGCAGTGTCATATCCTCTACCGGGGATCTTTTCACAAATTGAGGCCAAAAAGGAAGTTCAGGAAATTGGAGGATTATATGTCTGCATGTAGTTTCAATATCCAGGTACGGTACACTTCCTATCCCAGTGGCCAAGAATCGCAAGGAACTGCGCTCACAGGGCACGGTTCATCTCCTGAATTTTTCCAAGCCACGTGGACAACACTGCTATTAGTTTTTCTTTGCGGATTGCGGTGTCGTCTTGAGGGAAAATTTCTTCAGCTAATGATTCATCATGGACCTTCTGCTCTGCCAGGGCCCTAAGTTCTTCAAGGCGCTTCGCTGCTTCGTGATCCTCGGGATGACGCTCTAAAACACTTTCGTATATGGAAATTGCCTCTTCTATTTGGCCCTGGTTAAAATAGATTTCGGCGAGCGTAGGGGTTGCCAGCTCTTGGAGGCTTGATGGCTCAGGTGATGAAGCCGATGTGGTTTCTTCGGGTGGCACTGCCTCGTGTTCACCCATTTCTTCTTCAAGAACCGCCGCTTTTTCGGCCGGTTGCAATTGACGCAAGAGTTCAGCCGCCTCTTCATCGTCAGGACAATGGGCTATGTATTTATTAAGGGCCTCGATAGCATCCTCACTTCGGTTGTTCCTCGCATATAACTCTGCAAGTTTTTTAAACAACATTGCAAATGAATCGAGCTTGGCACAGGCCTGTGCCAGCATGTCTTCTGCCTTGCCTAGGAAACCGGCTTTTTCATATGCCTGAGCAAGAATAATCATGAGGGATACGTCATCGGGGTCTGCTGAGATGGCCCTGGTGGCCTCCTGAATAACCCGGCCATAGTATCCTTCTGTCATCAACTTGTTCAGAATTATACGTATTGTGCTTGGTGATGGGCTCCTCGAAAGAATTTCTTGAAAGATGTCGTTATTTTCCATTGTCATCAGCCGTACTCCCATGGGCTCGTTTTGTTTCGAGTTGAGGCTCTTCTGGCAGGTTTTTGAATCTGTAAATGATCTCATTTTCTTTAACCAATCCCAATTCCTGCCTGGCCACCTTTTCCACGTATGCGGGATCTTTCTTTAATCTTCGGATTTCTTCCATAAGTTCTTTATTTTCTTTTTTCAATTTCTTGATTCGATCAACATATTTTTGCCTTTCAAGGTCCATTTTGTATAAGTTTATCACACCCCTTTTACTGAGTCCTAGCCATGCAAGGAAAGGCAAGGTAACACAGAACAACACCAAGGCTGCCTTTAGCAACGGCCTTCTTTTTTTTATCCTTTTCATGGGTAAAAGAGCCCTGCAACAGGTTCGGAATTTATTGGGACTTCCATCTGGCCGCAATAATGATAGACCTTACCCCCGCAGACTTGGCCGCATCCATCACATCCACGACTCGGCCATGCCTGGTGTCTTGATCGGCCTGGAGGACCATATGTACTATCCCATTTTCCTCAACGAGTTTTGCCATTTTAGCTTTCAGTTGTTTTATGGTGAGTTTCTTGCCGCTGAAATAAATCTTGCCTGTTCGATCCAGTAAAACCGTGACTCGCATTTCTTGGGTATTGAAAACCTTTTGGCTCACTTTTGGGAGCTTGATGCGAACTCCCGAGGCAATCTCAAAATGGGAAGTGAGCATAAAAAAGATCAACAAGAGAAAGACAATATCAACCAAGGGTGCTATCCCCAGCCGGGGCTCTTCCTCTCTGGCCTTGCTGAACTTCATCTGAGCAGCACTCCCAAAATAAAATCTTGAAGGTGTTTATATGGCCTTTTTGCTCTCACTGTACTTTTCCATCAGCTCCACAAGCCTAATAGAGTTTTCTTCCATTTCGAATATCAGGGAGCCTGCCTTGTCTTTGATTATCCTATAGCACACAAGAGTGGGTATGGCCACACAAAGGCCTGCGGCCGTGGTTATCAAGGCCTCAGCTATTCCTCCGGCAAGGGGAGCTGGATTGCCTATCCCTTGAACCGAGATGGCGTTAAAGGTCTTAATCATGCCGGAAACTGTTCCTAGTAGGCCCAGAAGAGGGCTGAGATTGGCTATGGTGTTTAAAATACCCACATTCTTCTCAAGTACTGTTGCCTCTCGTGAGCCCCTTTCTTCTATGGCTTCTTTAACAAGCCACATACCCTTTCCGGTATTTCTGAGACCAGCAAGAAAGATTTTGGCGATTGATGACATGTCGCTCTGACAGAGGAATATCGCCTCTGACAACTTTTGTTTTTTCAGAAGATCTTCAATTTTTTTGATGAAATCTTCGGGGATTATATTCTTGCGCCGCAGCACCCAAAGACGCTCAAGAAAGACGGCCAGCGCCACTATGGAGCAGAATATAATGGGATACATGAAGATGCCGCCCTTTACTATTAGGTCTACCATCTTTTCTCCTTATTTATCCTTGGGCTCCCGACTCCTGCTCTCAACATATTTATAGACATCGGATAATACATATCATATCCTAATTAAAATGGGAAACAATTGAAAGGGGGCTCCCATAACTTCCTACTGGTTCATCCTGACTTAGAGTTTTACGCCCGAAGTTTTGAGCAGTGGATAGGTATGAGATGAAAAGCAAAGTAATAGACATAACCAAGCACAAATTGGCGCGAAGAAGGGGTCTATCACCTGATAGGATAGATCTTCAACAGATGTCGCGCATGACAGGAACACAGATTCTCAAAAGCATCCTTGAGCTGGAGGATCCAGAGAAGGCTGTCCAAGCCCTTTCACCCCAGGACTACTATTGGCTCATTAAGAAAATAGGCGAGGACGACTGCCTCCCGATTTTGGAGCTAGGAAACACAAGGCAGTGGCATCATGTTATGGATCTCGAGATATGGGAAAGGGATCGCATCGATCTATCACAAGCTTCCTTGTGGATGAAAAGGCTGCAGATAGCGGATGGCCATGAACTTGCAAAATGGCTGTATACTGAAGGTCAGCACTTTGCCTATTATTACTTTTTCAAGACATTGGAAATCCGTATAGTTGGCCATGATGATCCCGTGGATCTCCCCGAAGGCTTTTTTACTCTTGACGGTGTATTTTATGTCAGAAGCAAGGATCCTGAGCTAAGGGAGTCGGTTCAGAGGATACTAGAAGCAATGGCTTCTTTGGATCTTGAACGCTACCATACGTTGTTGGTAGGGCTATCTGGCGTGCTTCCCGCGGAGCTGGAAGAGGAGATGTTCAGGCTGAGGAACATCCGCATCGCCGAATACGGCTTCCTCCCATTTGACGAGGCAATGTCTGTTTACTCGGCCCTGCCGCCAAGAGCTGTGGTCCGCGATAATTCCCAGCAGGAAGAAAATGTTGTGAGTATAGAAGACGAAGACGTAAAATCCATCATTCCGCTTGCACCTCTCTACCATGCGCAACAGAGCTCCCTTTTGGTCAGGGTGGCGAGCCAATCCAGGGACGAGGAATTCCTAGAGCGGCTGAGGCTGGAATTCGCAGGTTTGTGTAATCAAATTCTCTCGGCCGAGGGTTTACGGATTGATAGGTTCGAGGTTCTTGTGAAGACATGCCGCAGGGCTGCAGGGTATCTAAATGTGGCTCTTGAGAAGCTTTGCAATATTGATCTCACCGCTGCGGAGCAAATCCTCAGAAAAAATCCTTTGCTGAATGTTTTCAGGGTCGGCTTTGGACTCGCACTCAGGCTGAAATGGGATGTGGAGAGGTGGATAAAGCAAAGCTGGTTTGCAAGGGCAGGCCTGTCTGTTAATTTTTGGGGGGATAAATGGGGCTCGGTCCTATCGGGCATATTACAAAAGAAACCTCTTTACTACGTAGGAGATAGGGAAGGAGAACTCTATCGCGATTTTGAGGCACTTGAGGAGGTTGAGGAAGTTCGTACTGTTTTCATGAGGTGTAGGGCCTTGGATGCTCTGCTAGCTCAACTTTCGCCCACCATCAAGTCAAAGGAAGAGGTTGAACAAGAGGTAACGTTTCACGGCATACTTTTTACTTTTTGGGGTCATCACCTATTGGGACACGCTCTCACCCATTCACCTTTTGGGATTGACGATGCAAAAAAACTCTTGGGTAAGCTAAGGGCAGGGGAAAAGCGCCCTCCGTACAAGATGGAGGAGCACAAAGAAGTATTTGTGAGGTACTATAGAAACCTAGGAAGTTCCCTGGAAAGGAATGATCAATTACTCTTGGCTGAAACCCTCTCCCTTTTATGGGAGGAGTTTCAGGAGGAATACCAGTGGGTGGATATCGGCTATCTTGACCCACGTTTTTCAAAGTTCTTGAGAATCAGGCCCTCTCCCTAATTTGTTCTTCTGTAAAACAAGCGGTGCAATTTTTGCCCCATAAAGAGAATGTTTTATTGTCCTTGTAAACCTGCAAGTTTATGTAGCCATCCTGCATCAATTTCTTGAGGGCTGAAACAGGTAGTGAGAAGCCGTCGACGTTAACCTCCTGTCCGTTTTCCTTCCCAGAGACGAGTTCTTCGATCTTGAACGGCATTCGTTTCCCTCCTCCATTAAAAGAATTAGCTTCTCTTGTCTTGAAAATCTTTGCACTCGTTATGATTCGTTAACGAGGACTCGATATCTGTTAAAAAAAATAATCACGTTCGGATTTCTTGCAACATGAATACCAGATATGAGATGGCAAAGCAAATTAGAGTTATGGCTACCAGAGCTGTAACATGAGGGTACACCACTATGAGGCTTTGGCCAAAGGACAATGGATTCTGGAATCTGGATGCGGAGATCTGCTCCATCGGCCCCATGAGGATGAATGACCGAGTGGTTTTCCTCATGGGATTGATTATGATGGTAGAAGCATCTGAGTACAGTACCATAGGAGAAAACAAGGAGATTCTCTCCTTGATACGTGTGTTTTTTATCAGGATTTCGGGACTCGTTCCCTCTTTAGCATTTAAGGGCGCGGCAGCGTTCGCGACCACGCTCGCCCCGAGGGTGACAAAGAATGAGAGGAAGATCCATAGGGCCACTGAGGCAAGCGCAGAAGTCGCAATGCTTTTGAACAGGATGGAGAACAGTATGGAGAGGCCCAACCAGAAAGATATGTAAAATATGCTAATAATAAGACAGATGAACAGTCGCCATACCTCCTCAACCCCAGGGACAACGCCCACAAGCGTCAGACCGAACCCCGACACCACCAGCACTATAGAGACGAGCATTATGGAGATGGTCACTACCCCGGCCAGGAACTTTCCGTTTATTACTGCATCACGGTAAATGGGCTGGGAAGTTATCTTTATCAAAGTGCCCTGAGCTCTTTCCTTGTTCACAGCGTCGAAGCCTAGAACGATGCCGATAAGTGGGCCGAAAAAGGCCACAAACTGGACCATGGAAAACAGTGCCCCAGGGGTGTTAAAAAGCATCAAGAACACGAATTTGGGCTTGGCAACCCCCTCCAGGCTTTCCTTTAAATGCAACCCCGCCACGTAGCTTGTTATGAAACTTACCATGGCAATGAGGGCAAACAGGGTTACGAACCTGTAACTACTGAAGTGGTCTGCCAGTTCCTTTCGAAAAACCGCGTATAATCCCTGCATGCCTATCCCTCCCGGAAATATTTCAGATAGATTTCTTCAAGGGAGTACGTCTTATCCCCCAGGCCGAATTTTTCCGTTGACAACTGGTCAAGTGTCCCCTGTGCCACCATCTTACCGTTTATCATTATCCCTACGCGGTCTGACATTCTTTGAACTTGGTGGAGGTCATGAGAGGACAAAAGGACCGTCATATTATGCTCTTCCTTCAAACGCACAATCAGATCGATAATGTTAAGGGCAGCCTCGGGATCCAAGCCTAACGTCGGCTCGTCCAAGAACAACACCTTAGGGTCTTTTATGAGTACCTCTGCGATGCCCAATCTCTGTTTCATGCCTCGGGAATAGTTGCCCACTTTTTTGTAGGCCTCATCCTTCAGTCCCACGAGATCGAGGAGATCATCGATTTTTTTCCTGGCTTCGCTCTCGGGTATTCCGTTGAGGGCGGCAATATAGTCCAAACTCTGAATTGCGTCCAACTCAGGGTAAAAGCCCACATTTTCCGGCATGTAGCCGATGATCCTTTTTACATCCCTCGCCCTCCTCACTGGGTCGAGTCCGCATACAACCGCTTCTCCACTCGACGGCCTGGTGAGACCCATCAGCATGAGCAGGGTAGTCGTCTTCCCGGCCCCATTGGGTCCCAAAAACCCGAAAATTTCTCCCTCGTTTAATGTAAAGGTAAGGTGGTCTACGGCAATTTGCTTGCCGTAATACTTGGTAAGATCTGTGGTCTGGACAATAATGCTATCGTCTGCAGCCATTTTAACGCCTTCCCAGTTTTACAAATAATATTACTAGTCCGAGCAGGACAAAGACAATGATGCCAATACCGATCCAGCCCCATGCTGTGGAGGCCTTTACGGTAACCCTCAATTCAAGGTTCTTGCTGACTTTTCCAGCGTCAATGTTAAGGGAGACAGAGTAGTCGCCCACGAGTGCTTGTTCAGATGGTTTAACAGTCACTTCAATTTGTTTCAATGCATCGGGGGCGAGGGTCTCAATTTTTTCCGGCTTGAATGTTACCTTCCAGTTCTCGGGTTTGAACGAAAGGAAATGAATATTGTTAAGGGGCGCTGAGCCGGTGTTTTTTACATACACAGAGATGCTGGAAGGTTTTCCTTTTTGAGCGTTCAAGGAAAGCAGTCCGTCAGAGGTGCCCACCTCCATCTTGTAGGTTCCCGTTAGAATTACGCTAAGACTGGCTTCGCCCTCTGCGTCTGGTGAGGAAACCTTAACAGTTATTGGATACTTGCCAGGCTCGGCCAACGGAAACGGTTTTACCTCTACCGCGACACTTTGGCTTTGATCCGCCTTGCGCCGGACACTGGAGATGAATTTGTCCTCATAGGCGGGCTTAAAATTGACATCCCAGTTTTCCGGGGCCTTAGCGGTAAGACTGAATACCGCGTCTTTATCCAGCTTGTTCTCAACTTCTATGGAAAATTCAAATTTGGCGTCAGTGGGGCCCCTCAACACAGGATATGAAGCGGTGATATTTACCCCTTTTGCTTTCTTACCCTTTTCCTTTGACTTCACATTTATTGTAATAACATTGGTGCTCTTAAACTTATGGTCTATTGTTTCTCCCACCACCTTAAAAATATACTTGCCGGGCCCCACGTCTTTCCCTGGTTCAGCCCTAAAGGTTAGGCTTCTTGATTCGTCGCTACCCACATGCACACCAGTAACACCGTAGCTATATGTCTTGATCCATGCCTTCCATCCCTTAGGAACCTCTGTAACTTTCAAGTCAACTATTTCATCCCTTTTCCCCCCATTCTTGACGAACAGGTCAATACTTACTCCCTCCCCTTCATCAATAACTACCCCGGTGTATTCGGGATATACCCTGACCAGTCTGTCAGGCAGGTCTTTTTTCTTGGCTGCAAAGGCCGGGGAAGAGAAGAAAAGCCCTGCGCAAACCAACATGAAAACCATCAACAACACCATACTGCGAGAAAATCCTTTGCTATTGAGTCCCATGAAACCGCCCTCCTTAAATATCTTCAGTTCTCAACATCTGTGAAGCGACAAGCTCTAATAAGAAAGATAAAAGGCCTCATGGAGAGACCCTAGTTTTCAGTCCAATCGTCTGATTTCGCATGGCTTTCCAAGGACTTCGGGTCATACCCTGCCTTTTCGTAATCATCCAGTGCGCGCAATTTGAGATCCCTGTCTTTAATCTTTTCTGAGTGCTTATCGGCGAGTTCAGCTGCATGGCTCCACATACCTTCTCTTTCATACTCTGCTATCTGCTTTTCTACGCGGACATGTTCTTCGGATGTTTCCATTACTGCGGCCCGGCACCATGATATCACTTTCCTGACTTTAGCCCCACAGTAAGGGCACTCGGTCAAAGGAGGTTCATTGAGGCTTTGAATGACTTCAAATCTGCTCCTGCACTTCTTGCAGGCCTTGCTGGGATCAGTGGCCTCGTATTCATATATAGGCACCGGAGTATCCTCCCTGAATCCTCCCAGTAAACGCGTTGAAGATCTGACATGCTCAGCCTGCCAACTGGGTGGCCCTACTGTATTAAAAAAAATGGATTTGTAAAGCTTTTTAAACGCGGATCAAGGTCCTTTAGTCTTTTCCGATTTTCTCCCATCGCTTTGAAAGTTGATTCAGCCATTCTTCGAATGGCAGATATTGGCCCGTGTATTGATCATAACAGGGCTCGAGGGTGCGATTCTCTCGGTCGCCTTTCTGAGAGTTAAGGATTTCTCGCAAAGTGGTGATTACCTCAGCTTTTGACAGATTATACATCTCTGCAAGCTTCTTTGTTCCGGGCATGTTGCGGTTAACCGCTGCCATTTGCCAGAGGGCTTTTCTTTGCAAATCTTGGGATTGATCATGAAGCTCGAGCTCTCTCGCCAACCTCTCGGCCCTGACAAAAAGACCCCCATCTATAAGTGCCTTCAGTTCTTGTTGTCTATCTTTTTCCATACTTGGGATACCATCACAAAGCTTGCCCCCGGAACAGGACCAAAAGGCCTTGCCCCGGGGGCAGAGCTGATTTAGGTTGTTCAACTAGTACATGTCTTCAGAAGGCATTCCAGGCTGGGCTGTGCTCTTTTTGGGTTCAGGTTTTTCAGCCACCATTGCCTCGGTGGTGAGCAGCAGGCCCGCCACGGATGCTGCATTCTGAAGCGCATAGCGCGTCACTTTTGTTGGGTCTATTACACCGGCCTTGATGAGGTCTTCGTACTCGCCTCTTTCGGCGTTGAAGCCAAAAGCACCTTTTCCGTCCTTTACCTTTTGCACCACAACCGAGCCCTCAAAACCGGCATTGTTGGCGATTTGGCGCACAGGCTCTTCCAGTGCCCGTTTCACCAACTCAGCACCCAGTTTCTCGTCTCCTTCAAACTCGGCCTTGTCAAGTACCTTCATGGCCCTTACGTAGGCCACTCCTCCACCGGGAACTATCCCTTCTTCAACGGCCGCCCTTGTGGCATTGAGTGCGTCTTCCACGCGATCTTTCTTTTCCTTCATCTCCGCCTCAGTTGCAGCACCAACATTAATCACCGCAACACCACCTATCAGTTTTGCAAGGCGCTCCTGCAGCTTTTCTCGGTCATAATCGCTTGTAGTTTCTTCTATCTGTACCCGGATCTGTTTCACTCGACCTTCCAGGGCCTCTCGGCTTCCTCCACCGTCCACTATGGTGGTGTTGTCCTTGTCAATGTTTACCCTCTTGGCAGTACCTAGGTCGTTGATGGTAACGTTCTCCAGTTTGAGGCCTAAGTCCTCGCTTATTACCTGGCCGCCAGTGAGTATCGCTATATCCTGAAGCATGGCCTTTCTCCTGTCACCAAAGCCAGGAGCTTTGACTGCCGCGCACTGCAGCGTTCCTCTCAGCTTGTTAACGACCAGTGTGGCCAGTGCTTCACCTTCAACATCCTCTGCAATGATCAACAGAGGCTTGTTCATCCTGGCGATCTGTTCTAGGATGGGAACCAAATCCTTCATGCTGCTGATCTTTTTCTCATGGAGCAGTATATAAGGCTCGTCCAGGTGGACCTCCATCTTCTCCGGATCCGTGACAAAGTAGGGGCTAAGATATCCGCGATCAAATTGCATTCCTTCCACGATTTCTAACGTGGTTTCCATACCCTTGGCTTCTTCAACTGTAATCACCCCTTCTTTGCCCACTTTTTCCATAGCCTCGGAAATGATCTCACCAATGGTGCTGTCATTATTAGCAGAGATGGTTCCGACTTGAGAGATTTCCTTTTTCTCCTTAGTGGGCTTAGAAATCTTTTTCAGTTCCTCCACCACGAGGTCTACAGCCTTGTCAATACCGCGCTTGAGAGCCATGGGATTGGCGCCTGCAGCAACTAGTTTGGAACCTTCCCTGTAAATGGCTTGAGCCAAAATAGTTGCTGTGGTGGTACCGTCACCGGCTACATCAGAGGTTTTTGATGCAACCTCTTTAACCATCTGGGCTCCCATGTTCTCAAATTTATCCTCGAGCTCTATCTCTTTGGCTACCGTCACTCCGTCCTTGGTGATCTTTGGGGATCCCCATGATTTTTCAATAATGACGTTTCTTCCTTTTGGACCAAGGGTGACCTTAACAGCATCGGCCAGGATGTCCACTCCTTTCATCATCTTTTCCCTGGCCTCTAAGCTATATTTGATCTCTTTACCTGCCATGACAGAACACCTCCTCATTAATTTTCAACAATAGCCAAGATATCGTCTTCTCTCATGATTAGATGTTCTACACCATCGATTTTGATCTCGTTTCCCGCATATTTGCTAAACAGAACCCTGTCATTTTCCTTAACCGCCAGAGGTATTCTCTCCCCATTTTCATTTACCTTTCCAGGACCAACTGCGATCACTTTCCCTTCTTGGGGTTTCTCTTTGGCGGTATCAGGGATAATGATACCTCCTGAAGTTTTTTCTTCCTCTTCGATCCTAAGTACCAGCACCCTGTCATTCAAAGGCCGTATCTTCATTTTGCGCAACCTCCTTTTTCATTAAAAATGTAGTGTCTCGTGGCGGCCAGGCCACGAGGGGCGAGCGGAAAATGTGGGTTTGGTCGTGTTTAAAGGTGCTAAGTATTTAAAATTATTGATAGTTATTTTCTTGGTAGATAAATTTAACCACCCTTTTCGCCTTGTCAAGACCCCCCATATGATTTTTTAAACTCCTTGACAACCGATTTTCAAAGACGTAATTTCGCAAGTTATCTAAGTTAGCCCGTGAATTTAATGGCAATTTGTCAGCCAGCTGTGACAAAGAATTTCAGATTACGCACAGTAACGCCGATATATTAAAACGAATTATAGTCGCAAACGCCTTATGCATCCAATTAGGGGGTGAACACGTGAAAATTCGAGCCATACGTACAAAGGTGGTCTTTTGCATCGTGCTCTTTGCCGCTATACTTTTTTCCGGGCTAGCCCTGGCAGGGGGCTATTACCACATAGTACAGGAGGGAGACACGCTATGGGACATATGTGAGAAATATTATGGGAATCCCTGGCTTTGGCCCAAGTTGTGGGAAATGAACCCCTTCATCACTAACCCGAACCTTTTGAAACCTGGTGACAAAATAAAACTTACCGAGGAAGCGCCCTTTATCCGCCCTGCCGCCAAGGAGGAAAACGCCGGTCCAGAAAAGGTGGAGGCGTCCCCTCGGGAGGTCAAGCAAGTTAATTGGTGGTCAAAAGGAATAGACGTGTCGCAACTGACTAATGTTAAGGCCATTGGATACCTTTCTTATGACAAGCCTGTCCCGCTTGGGTCGATAATAGCAGCGGACCAAGAACGTCTGATCCTTCATGAAGGCGATACGGTTATTATTGAGCTGCAGGATTTCTCGCCGAGGGTTGGAGATTTGGTATGGGCCTATAGGGTCTCGCGAAAACTCAAGCACCCTCATAGAGATGAGCTGGTTGGTTATGCGGTTTCAATTATTGGGAACTTGAAAGTAACAAAAGCCTTGGAGAATTCACGGTATCAAGCGATCATAAATGAAAGTTTCAGGGACGTCCGTGTTGGGGATTTATTGACAATGTATAGGCCGGTTTCGCCCTGTGTCATCCCAACGCCTGCGCCAGAGGGTTTGGATATGGAGGTGCTGGCAACCAAGGATCTGGTGGAGATCGTAGGTCAGTTCACAGTGGTGTATATAGAGCATGGTTCCCAACAAGGGCTCCGAAGGGGTAATCTCTTTGAAGTAGTAAGGCCTCGCGAAGGCCTGCCGGACCTTGTTATTGGATATGTATTGCTTTTGGATACGCGGCCCAACACATCTGTGGGTATTGTGGTAGAGTCTTTGCGGCCTTTTTACAGGGGCTCGAAGCTGAGGCCCCTTAATTGGGGTGAGGCCCCCCATTATCTATCACAGATGCAGCCTTGCAGTTAGAACATTGCAATTAGCATTTCCTAACCTTGCGTAGTTGCCAGCGCCAAGAAAATGCTTGACTAGGGTGAGATCTCTGCTTTATAAACCTCCATCCCTAAGTGTTTAACCAACCCTTCAACTGTTGTCTCTTCATGAGTAGTAACTTAGACGCAGATAGCCAGTTTGATTGGCTTGCCCTATACTCAGTGGAGGGCCTGGGTAATGTGGGTGCCCATTGTTTGCTCCGGACCTACAATGACCCGGTAAATATTTTCAGGGCGTCATACAAAGAGCTTGAAGAAGTTGAAGGAGTAAGTAAGCAGGCGGTACGGAATATTGTTGAACGGCGGTTTGCGTTAGATCCTGAAAAAGAGGTCAGGAGGGTAGAGAAGGCAGGAGCCAGAATTATACCGTTTAATTCAAAAGAGTATCCTCCTTACCTGCGGGAAATTCACGATCCTCCTATTATTCTATACGCAAAAGGGCTGATCATTCCTGTGCAATTGCCCTTTATTGCTGTGGTTGGCTCACGCAATCCAACTCACTATGGCAACAAGGTAGCGATGCAGCTCGGAAAGGCCCTTGCTGAGGCAGGGGTCGGAGTGGTAAGTGGTATGGCAAGAGGGATAGACGGCGCCTCCCAGTGGGGTTGCCTCAATGGAGGAGGATACACAATAGGCGTAATTGGTACAGGACTTGATGTTATCTATCCCGCCTCCAACAAGAAGTTGTTTGAGGCGGTGTGGGAAAAGGGCACAGTGATTTCTGAGTTTCCCATGGGTACTTCGCCTGAGGCTAGGCACTTTCCCATCCGTAACCGCATCATAAGCGGAATATCAATGGGTGTGCTTGTAGTAGAGGCCACGAGAAAAAGTGGCTCTCTCATAACAGCAGGACAGGCCTTGGAACAGGGTCGTGATGTGTTTGCAGTACCGGGGAGCATATTTTCTCCGCGGAGTGAGGGAACCCACTTTCTCATCAAGCAAGGGGCCAAGCTGGTGGACAGGATCGAGGATATCTTAGAGGACTTGTTGCAACAGGAATCTGGTGAAGGCGCAAAGAGCAGCTCGTTTACGAAGGATCCCGTGTTGTTCAGAGACAGAGGAGAAGAAAAAATTTATGAATTTCTGGGCGATTATCCAAAACACATAGACGAGATAGTACGAGAACTCCGGCTGGAACCAGGGGAGGCGGCCGGTATGTTGCTCAACATGGAACTGAGCGGCTTGATCAAGCAATTACCGGGCAAGATGTTCGTACGAGCTTAGGCTTTTTGGGTTTGTTAGTATTTGTAAGTATAGCCTCTTGAATTGGAGGGTATATTCCCTGAAGCGAAAGGAAAATATGGCCAAGAATCTTCTTATTGTTGAGTCTCCTACGAAAGTAAGAACATTGAAAAAATACTTGCCCAAGGACTTTGATGTGATGGCTTCTGTAGGGCATGTGAAAGACCTGCCTGTGAACAAATTGGGCGTCGACATCCAAGCGGGATTCAAACCAGAATATGTTGTAATTAAGGGAAAGGGCAAGGTCCTAAAAGCGCTTAAAGAGGCAGGCAAAAAGGCTGATGTTATATATCTGGGGCCCGACCCGGACCGCGAAGGCGAGGCTATTGCCTGGCACATAGCAGAGGAGCTGAATGGCAAAAAAAAGAAAATTTTTCGTGTGCTTTTCAATGAACTCACACCCAAGGCGATTCAGGACGCAATAGCTTCCCCCCAAGGACTGAATAAGGAGAAGTTTGAATCCCAGCAGGCGAGAAGGATATTGGACCGCTTGGTGGGCTACCAGATTTCCCCTCTGCTGTGGACAAAGGTTAAACGGGGCTTGAGCGCAGGGCGAGTCCAATCGGTTGCCCTGAAAATGATTTGTGACAGGGAAAGGGAGATTTTCAGCTTTGTACCAGAGGAATACTGGTCTGTTACAGCCCACCTTGAGGCGGAACAACCTCCTCCCTTCAAAGCGAGACTCTTTCGATGGAAGGGGAAAAAGGTTGAGTTAGGCAATGAGGAGGAAGTAAAAGCAATACTCAGGGCCTTGGAAGGAAAAGAGTTCCGGGTTCTTAAGGTTACAAAGAAGAAGAAAAAAAAGAACCCTCCTCCGCCTTTCATTACCAGTCAGCTTCAACAAGAGGCCTATAAAAGGCTCGGATTTTCCGCAAAGAAAACAATGTCCATCGCCCAGAATCTATATGAGGGGGTGGAGCTAGGGCCACGGGGTCAAGTGGGCTTGATCACTTATATGCGTACTGACTCCTTCAGGATAGCCGAGGATGCCATTTTTGCTGTGAGAGAGTATATAAAGGGTGCCTACGGGAATGAATTTGTGCCTGAAAAGCCAAACCTGTTTCGAAGTCCCAAGGGGGCTCAGGAGGCCCATGAGGCCATCCGGCCTACTGCTATTGAACTGAGCCCGGACGAGGTAGCCTCCTTTTTGAATAAGGACCAGCTAGCCTTATACTCTCTCATTTGGAGGCGGTTTGTGGCTTGTCAGATGGCCCCGGCCGAGTATCACCAAACCCAGGTTGATATTGAGGCAGGGGAAGCAATTTTTCGCGCCTCAGGTAGCATTATGACCTTCAAGGGTTTCACAATAGTTTACGTTGAAGAAGATAACTCAACCGCAACCGGCAAGCAGGAGGAAGGGATGCTACCTCCCCTCAAGAAAAACCAGGTGCTCAAACTTGAGAAACTCGAGCCTGCCCAGCACTTCACCCAGCCTCCCCCCAGGTTTACAGAGGCAACTCTAATAAAAGCGCTGGAAGAAAATGGCATCGGCAGGCCATCGACTTACGCCACGATCATTTCAAACATTAATCAACGAGACTATGTAAAGCAGGAGAAGGGTCGGTTCAGGCCAACAGAGCTAGGATTCTTGGTAACTGATCTGCTGGTGAAAAATTTTCCACAAATAATGGATATTCATTTTACCGCCCAAATGGAGCAGGACCTTGATAAGATAGAAAGGGGACAGGTCAAATGGATAAAGGTGCTGAAAAAGTTCTATGAGACCTTTGAGCAAAGTGTTGAGAAGGCAAAGAAAGAGATGAAGGCGGAGCTTCCCGCGGGGCTGGATTGCCCTGTGTGCGGCAGACCGATGGTAATTAAGTCAGGGAAAAATGGCCTGTTTCTAGCTTGTTCAAGTTACCCGGAATGCACCCATACATCAAACTTTGAGAGAGATGAAAAGGGTAGAATCATCACGGAAAAGGAACCTGAAATTAGTGAAGTAGAAGAAAGATGCGAAAAATGCGGGCGCCCCATGGTAGTGAAACGCGGGAGGTTTGGCCCCTTCCTGGCTTGTTCTGGATATCCAGAATGCAAGAACACCAAGAGCCTCAATGGCACAGCCGGCATTGATAACGGCGAGCCTCCCCCAGGCCAATCCATATGCAAGGTCTGCGGTGGGAAGATGGTGGTAAAAGTGAGTAGAAAGGGGCAAAGGTTCTTGGCGTGTGAAAATTATCCCAAATGCACAAATACCGAATCCCTGAGTACGGGAGTGCCGTGTCCCCAAGAGGGATGCAGCGGCACATTGGTGGAGCGGGCTTCCAAGAAAGGGAAAAGATTTTACGGTTGTGATCAATACCCTAATTGTAGGTTTGTAATATGGGACGAGCCTTCCAATGAGACATGTCCTGTATGTGGTACAAAGGTTATGGTGATAAAGAGGGACAAGGAGGGTAATGTAAGATTGGCTTGCAGGAACAAGGAGTGTGGCTTTACGCGTCCCCTTGACAGCTCCTCAGACGCGTGACCAGATTGTGGGCCGCCCTAATGGGCTCTGGGAGTCGGTATTTGGTTGTGCAAGATAAGACCAGTATTCTCGAATCTGCGAGCGAAATCCCATACCCTGGTGATACAAACACGGGTTTTACGCCTTTCCTGGTTCTCAATACAACACCCACTTGCTCGCCGTTGTCCATCAGAGGTGAGTAGTCTCCCTTTCTTGGGCCCACTTGCCCATGGGTTCCAATAAGTCGGCTTTTGGCGCATCCAATTGTTGGCTTGTCCAACAATATCCCAAGATGCGTGGCAATACCCATCCTTCGAGGATGAGCTATGCCCTGGCCATCGCATATAAAAACGTCAGGTTGGATAGTTAATCTCTCAATGGCTTTACAGAGCAAAGGTATTTCTCTAAAGCTGAGCAGCCCAGGAATGTATGGAAAAGTCACTTGCCCCTTGGCGGACTGCTCCTCGATAACCTGTAGATCGGGGAATGAAAACACCACCACTCCGGCCCAGCCTGAGCGGGAGCCTTTGGAAACCGATACATCAACGCCCGCAACGTACTTGGGAGTGGGAAGGACGAGGTCGAAAACCAATCTCTTTCTTAATTCTTTTTGGATTTTTACAGCTTGCTGGTATGAGACATTCCAAGGGTGTAGTGCGCGGACAATCATCCTTCTGTTTCAGCCCTTTTGAGCTCTTCTTCGAACTCCTGGAAGAACCTGTCCTTTTCTTTCCAATCAGGGCCAAAGCGTCTATTGAAGTATGATTCCATGCGGTCAAACAGTTTCTTCCACAGCGGTTTGCCTTCCCCTAGGATAAGGTCTTCCAAGAAATCCCGAAGTTCTGCTATTTTTTCCTTAGGGAGAAAGGTGACAGCACCCAACTTGATCGATTTCTTGAGGGCTTCTGGAGTAAGGGCGTGGGCTGTAAGCATTACTGTGGGAAATCCACGTGATACCGAAGTTTTCAATAATTCAAAGCCATTTACGCCCATTATGTCAAGTATCACTATATCATATGTATAACTGAGGAGGTACTGCAGAGCCGTATCATAGTCCTTTGCAGTGTGCACCAAGCACATGTCAAGCTCTTCCTTTACGGTCTCCAACACGTCGGGCTCATCATCCACAACAAGCACTATTTTGTTTTTCAAAGGGCTTTCGGAAGTCATGGCTCAGTGCTACCTCCTTAGTATTTGATTGCCAGCCGGGATGTTATTACGCCTTATATCAGAGATTTTAAAACCGGTCAAAACAAATAACACAGGGTTGCGGTTTTCTATTTTTCCTTGCATACTCAATGGTGGATGGTTAATCTAAGAACCAGCCAGGAGTCCGGGGATTTGGCCAAAGCCTAAATAGGAAAAACTAAAATAAGCAAGATGAAAAATTCTGCCAAACAAAAGAAAAAAGCAGGTTGGTGGCAACGTTTCCTTGATCGCCTCGCCAAGGCAAATGAGCAAGCCTTGAGCAGCGGCTGCCGTACCTGAGGAATAAAGCCGAGTGGTACTGGAAGTATCCTGAAAAAGCCCAATTAAAGTCCCTTTATTTTCTCTATATCCTCTTGCTTGAGGCTGCGCGCCTTCCCCTGTGTCAAGAGGTATATGTGGGCGGCCTCTTCCACTTCCTCTGCAATATTTACAGCATGCGAATAGGTTTTGCCCAACGCGATCAAACCATGATTTTGTAAAAGCAAGGCATTTATCCCTTCCGATACCAGTACCTTGCCTACTGCTTCTGTGAGTTCTTTGCTGCCCGGCACCAGGAAGGGAAGCATGGGTAAAGGATAGGCGAAATATACAAATCCCGGGGTTAGGGGAGGTATTGAGTCAGGACCAGGCTCTAGCATACAAGAGGCTGCGATAATATGGGCACCGTGTACATGGCAACTTACTTTGATATCTGGGCGTATTTTCAAAAGAGCGAGGTGTACAGGCGCATCCTTGGTAACAGGGGGTCCTTCAATCAATACCTGATTTGCATCCAGTACTGAGATTTTGTCTCTATCCACATCTCGGAGGGAATACCCCGTCGGGGTAAGCAAGAAAAACTCTCCAGCTCGAGCGCAAAGGTTTCCTCCGACCCCGGATACTAGTCCCTTCTCATAAAGAATATGGCATGCCCTGGCAAAATCCCTTTTTTCTTGCTCAAGACTTCGTCTCAATTCCGTCCTCCCCAAAAAATGTTTTCACCTTACATAGAATTTTCGAGCTAGTTTCTCAAGCCCAAAGAATCTGCTTTATCCTTGACGGTAACGAAACTGCTATGGGATAGTAAACTATTATTGTAGAGCGTTTGCTCGTCGTTTAGGGAATCGGGTAACTCGGGAGAATAAAAAATTAGGAGCAATTTATGCATGATTCAACAAAAGGTTCTAGCATTGTAGCAACCATAAGAAATCAATATGATCCATCTCAAGAGGTTAGTATCCTATATTTGGCCGCTGACAATGGATTCGCTACGTCTGGAATAATGGAGCATTTCGGGCTTAGAGAGATCTTTATTCCTGCATATATGGTGGTGCAGGATCTGGAACTCATGGGGACCATTGTGGCCGTAATTCTCGAGGAGATATCCCGAGCCCACGAATCTGAGGGGGTATTTCAGTACAGTCCCTATTTGGAGGTAATGGGTAAGGAATACACAATGAAAGAGAGTGGTGAATACATGATGTTGGAGGAGGCAATATAGTTGTTGCTTGGGGAGGGTGGAAAGACATGAAGATCTCCCAATATTACGCTGCTGATGGCTCTACCAAAGTAGCCTTGGTAAGGGAGGGTAAGCTGTATCCTCTACTGTTCGAAGGAGATATGATAGATCTTATAAAAAGAGGGCTTGACATTGTGCATGATAATCAAGGTTATTTGCCCAGCGAGGTTAGTTTTGCCCCCGCTGTGTCTAAGCCAAGCAAAATAATTGCACTGGGCCTCAACTATAAGGACCATGCAGATGAAAGCAAGGGAGCTGTGCCTGAAAATCCTCTGGTATTTGCGAAATTCCCCAACAGTTTGATAGGGCACATGGGCACAATCACATGGAGTCCAAGAATTACAAGGAAGGTTGATTACGAGGCAGAACTTGCAGTGGTAATTGGAAGAGAAACAAAGAATTGTCCGCCCGACAAGGCCCTTGACAGTGTGTTTGGTTACACATGTGCCAATGACGTGAGTGCGCGGGATTTGCAGTTTGGAGACGGCCAATGGGTGAGGGGTAAATCCTTGGATACCTTTTGTCCTTTAGGTCCATGGATAGTAACAGCAGATGAGTTACCCGATCCCAACAATCTCAAGATATCCTGTCGGCTCAATGGCCAGACCATGCAGGAAAGCAATACATCAAACATGATCTTCGGCGTAACAGATATAATAAGCTTCCTTTCCCGCCATTTTACACTCTACCCCGGAGACGTGATCCTCACAGGTACGCCAAGCGGGGTAGGGGCATTTCGAAAACCCTCGATATACCTAAGAGACGGCGACGAGGTAAATATTGAAATCCAGGGCATCGGCACCCTGTCAAATTTTTGCGAGGAAACAGGCTAAACAATCCTGGTGGGATCATGGGATGGAGGGGTGCCCGTAGCTCGGACCACCCAGTTTTGTCTTTCCAGGCATTCATTCAAGTATAATTAGATGAAGGCCAACCTTAGTGGCTTCTGGATGCGAGCTGTTTCAGTGCCTTTTATTTTTCTTATTTTTTCCTTTTTTCCAGTGCCCCGGAGGGTATTCTTTTCTGTGCTTGTCGAAGTAGGTATAAGGCCTGTCCGTGTCAGCTTCAATGAGGACGTATCCACCCAACCTTTCTTGGTAATGGACAGGTAAGAGGGCAGAGGTTCGCCAGCTAACTCCTTCAAGGTAAAAATAGACCTTGTTGGTTACGTCAAAGTAAACATATGAATCAGGGTAGTAACGGAACTGGTGCTTGGCCCTGTAACCCCATGCAGGGGCGTGAGGTGGGGGACCGTGGCCATGGTGTCCTGAAGGCGGATGAGCTTCTGAACAAGGTTTGCCTTGTTTGCCCCAACCAACTGCTACCTCGCCACTGGTGGTGCTGCAACCAGTCAACATTGAAGCGCTGAACAAAAACACAAGAATGAGTGCAAATGAAATAACAATCTTCATCGCACCTAAATCCTCCATGCTGATAAACAGGCGGCTACTAGATTTTTCGGCACCAAGGGCAGAAAGGTTTAATTAAATTATTTAGATGAGTTACCTAGGGACAAGAGTTATTAAATATATTCCAAAAATAGCGAATACAATGTTGGCAAGCCACGCAGAGAGGAACGGGGGGAGCAGCCCAGAAAAGCCGATCGCCCTTGTCACACCGAGCAAAAATACATAAAGAAAGCAAAGAGCGACCCCAAGTGAAACCGCCATAGGTCCTCCCCCTTTTTCCACCTTCATCGAGATGGGAAACCCGATTAAAACCATGACCACCACAATAAACGGGAAGGCCAGTTTAATATTTAAGTCCACGAAATATCTGGTTGCGTCGTACCCTTCCTCCTGAACTCTCTCGGCGAATCTCCTCAGTTGCCAGTAGTTCAATTCCTCGGGCTTTCTTTCAACCTGGGTGAATGTTTGGGGCGTCTCCGGAAGAGATATGGTCAGTTGTTGAAAGCCCTTGGAGACATATCCCTCTCCTTTTTTAAGCTTCAGCTCCACTCCATCCTTAAGGTGCCAAGAACCGTTTTTCCATACAGCTAATCGTGCATCTATCCTTCGCACCAACCTGAAATCAGAAGAAAAGTAATAGATTGATACGTCGTGGGCAATGGTTCCGTTCGAGTCAAATTTGCCGAACCAGTAAATTGCATTTTTTGACTTGTACCAGATGTGACTCCGGCCATAGAAACTTTGTGTCCGCCGTTTTCGGACCTTTGTCCTCCATATGTCGTTGCACCTTGAACTGGTGAAAGGAACAACAACCTCGGAGAGCAGGAACAGCAGGGCGGCGAGAAAGACTGACATGAAAACAATCGGCTGAAGAAGTTGGTTAACGTTAATCCCGGAGGCCTTCAGGGCAGTAATTTCATTGTTATTTTTCATGATGGTAAAAAGGATCACCACCGCTATAAGCACTGATGGGGGCAACATTTGAACCAGCATGTATGGTATCTTGAATAGAAAGTAAGACAGCATGACCTCTTTGGGCACTCCTGATTCCAAGAAGTCATCTATCCTTGCGAAGAAGTGAATTATTAGATAAATGGATAGAAAGATGCATAGGCATATACCGAAAAACTTGAAAAATTCGCAGAAAAGATATCTTGAGAGCTTGCTCATCTATTAGATAGAGATTTGTTAGAGGGTTACACTTTTTTATTTTTAAAGCTTGCTTATTAGAACCAGCACTAAGATTATCACGCCCGCCAAGAGATATTGCTCCCTATTAACCTTCCAGAAAAGCTGGAAGCTCCAAGGCCTTTTCTGAGCCTTCTGGTAAGGTGAAAAGCGAGGGATGAGGCTTTTGGTATTACTGGCATATTCCCTGTACTCTTCCCCAAATAATCTCTCCAGCCTTGTCATCTCCTTCCTATACTTGCGGGGCATATACTGGAAGAAGAAAATACCTAGCCCGACGAGCAGTAGAAGAAGGTCATATCCCCAACCCATTACACAAAACCCCAACAGCAAGAAAAGCCTGCCAAAGTAGAGGGGGTCCCTCAGGTAGGCGTAAGGTCCGGAGGTTGTAAGTTCTTCATTCCTTTGGAGGTGGCCCGCAGCCCATATTCTCATGGCCTCACCTATGGAAACAAGGATGAGTCCGGCAATCACCGAATAAAGGGTGGGCCGGGCAAGGATTACAAGCAAAGCGACACCGGCTGCCAGAATCAATGACTGGGATATTTTCTTACTCATTTAGACCTCTTGAAAACCCGGTAAAGCATGAACATCTTGGGTGGTGTTCCCCTATCGAAAAATTTTTTTTCTACCTTGTAAAGCCTTTCCAGATCCAGCTGAACAAAGCATTTGAACACATAGTCATCAAAAACAGGAAATCTTCCTTTAACATATGCAGTGGAAAAATCAACTAAATAAGGAAAATCATTGTGGATAAGGATGTTTCTTTGGTGCGCATCACCATGGGCTACGCCTCTTTGGTGGATTTGCTCAAACAATTTGACGAGTCGTTGGAAATAGATTTCACTTATTGTACCCTTTTCCATCTTGGATATGGGAATTCCGGGCACAGCGCTCATCTTAAGTGTATAAGGGCCGGTTCTTTCAATAAAGGAAGGAATTCCCTCCAAACCACTCAATCTTTGAAGGGCCGCGGCCTCCCAGTTGATGCAAAGCCTGCCATACAGCTTTTGAATCATGGGATTGGAGCTGTAGTCTTTTACTATTATGTCACCCTCTCGCCACACCTTGGCCTTCCATTTGTTCCTAGGTGCGTAGGGGACAGAGTCACTGCCCAAAGCGCCATGGTCTTTTTGCTCGAAATCGTTCATCAGTAAAACGCCCTTATGGCTTCTGCCATGATTTTTGCTCTGTACCGTCGAAGTATTGCGATATCATGAGAGGGAATGTCAAGGGAATTAAAATCCTGCTATCACATTCCCTAGGAGATTGACTTTAGATCAGTAAATGGCGTATCCATGGTATGCGATGAGGTTTCAAGAAAAAGAGAAAACACAGTAAAATGGAATGGATTGTGAGCAGATGATGGCGCTTGAAAATGAGTCAAGTGAAGTTCCAGAGCTCTCTGTAGTCGTGCCCGTGCATAACGAGGCAGAGAATATTACCCCCCTTGTTGCAGAGATACGGGAGGCCTTAGACGGTAAGTTCAATTATGAAATCGTATACGTGGATGACGGCAGCACGGATGATACTCTGGCTATTCTTCGGTCCATTGCAGCAGAATTTCCTAGACTTCGCGTAATTCACCACAAGACATGTTTTGGTCAATCCGCAGCAATATGGACGGGTGTAAAAGAGGCAAGGGGACAATGGATAGCAACACTCGACGGAGACGGTCAAAATGATCCGAAGGACATCTTGAGGATCATTGATTTAAAGGGGGGTATCGAGGGGCTGGATCCCAGCCTGGTCCTATGCGGTTACCGCAGGAAAAGGCGGGATACGTGGCTGAAAAGGATTTCTTCCCGCATAGCTAATGGTGTCAGGAGCGCTTTGTTAAAAGACAATACGCCTGACACGGGTTGCGGCCTAAAGATTTTTGCGAGGCATGCTTACCTTTCTCTTCCCTTCTTTGATCACATGCACCGATTCCTGCCCGCATTGTTTCTTGCCAAGGGTGCAAAGGTAGAATCTGTCGAGGTCAATCACAGGTCTAGGCGTAGGGGGCAGACCCATTACGGCATCAAGAACCGTTTGTGGATTGGAATAATTGATTTGATGGGTGTTATGTGGCTTCGGAGACGTTTGAAAAACCCCATAGCGAGGGAGGAAAACATTGAAAGCTAACGTAATATGGCTCGCCATAGGATTTTTGGGGCAGGCCCTTTTTTCGATGCGATTTTTAATCCAATGGATATACAGCGAAAGGAAAAAGCGGAGTGTTATCCCCCTTGCTTTTTGGTACTTCAGCCTCGCCGGAGGCATAACACTGCTAAGCTATGCAATCTACAGAAGGGATCCGGTCTTTATTCTCGGGCAGGCCACAGGTGTTTTTATCTATACCAGAAACTTGCAGCTCATTGCCCGCGAGCGCAGGACCAAGGCCAGCGGGGTCTCGTAGAGGTGTGGTTTGAGTAGGTCTCACAATGCCCTTTGCGCAGCGTTCGTGCTCGCCTCTTGGTCTATCCTCTGGTTATCCAGTTACCTGTTACGCCCTCTTTGGCCGATAGACGAGACCCGTTACGTAACAGTAGCCTGGGAGATGTGGCAAAAAGGTGACTTCCTTGTGCCACGTCTCAATGGCTTGCCGTATCCACACAAACCACCATTGCTGTTTTGGCTGATCCACGCGGGTTGGTGGGCGTTCGGCGTAAACGAATGGTGGCCTAGGTTGGTTCCATCTTTGTTCGGCCTTTTATGCCTTTTTCCTTTGAGGCGTGTAGCAAATATTCTCTGGGAAGATAATGAAAAACTTCCTTGTCTCGTGTCCATGATTCTCATGGGATCCATCCTTTGGTTGGCATTTTGTACCTTTGTGATGTTTGATCTCCTCCTGAGTTTTTTTGTTCTGGTTGCGATAGTCGGCGGAGTTTACATCATCACGGGCAGGCAGTGGCAGGGTATGGTATTGATGGGTCTGGGTCTGGGCCTGGGGACCCTTTCAAAGGGGCCAGTGGTTTTTGTTCATACCCTTCCCGTCCTTTTCCTTTTTCCGTGGTGGGCGCAAGCATTAAGAAGAACAAAGAGCAAATTCATTATTGCCAATTATTGTGGGGCCATATTAATAGGGATAGCAATAGTGCTTGCGTGGGTGATCCCAGCAATAAAGGCAGGTGGGGGGGAATATGGTGATGCCATATTGTGGGGACAGACTGCACACAGGGTTACCTCCTCATTTGCTCACAGAAGGCCTGTTTGGTGGTATATGCCATGGCTGCCTGTGTTGCTCCTTCCATGGATCTTTTTTATTCCCATGTGGAAGACCCTTTTCTTGAGGCATAATCCCCGCACTGTGCTTCGTTTTTGCCTGTCTTGGATTATTTCAACCTTAGTAATTTTTTCGATTTTGAGTGGAAAACAGGTCTATTACTTATTGCCAATGTTACCTGGCGTGGCACTGTTCATTGCCTCAGGCCTTTCCACTCAGAGCGAAGTGGGAACCAAGGGGACCCTGCCTTTTGCCGTTTTCATGGCTCTCTTGGCAACAGGGCTTATGCTTAGCCCAATTGTGGCAAAAAGCTTACCCTATGGAACTCACCGGGCGTGGTGCATCGCTGGTGGCTCAATACTTCTCGGAGCGGCTGCTGCGATATTGGTTCTGAAGCCTAGGAAGGTATTAGGAGGGGTCGCAGCGATACTTATGGGCTCCATACTGTCCTTTGTGATTACAGAGGCAGTGTTTGTAAAGACAATAGGTAACAGATACGACCTCAGGGGCGTAGCACGTATCTTAAGGGCATATGAGGAGCAGGGCAGGCCCGTTGCGCATACAGGAAAGTATCATGGTCAATATCATTTCCTCGGGAGATTGAAAGAGCCTTTCCAGGTAATACGGCGGGGTCAGATAGGAGCTTGGCTGGCGACCCATCCAAAGGGGAGGGTGATAGCCTACTTCCGCCGCCCTCCTGCTTCAGCTGACTGGAAGCTCCTGTACTCTCATCCTTACAGAGGAAAGACGCTGGTAATCTTGGGGCTGCGGCACTCCAAGACAAGAGGGGTTGGCCGGGGTATTACCGATCGCTGTCTCCGGGATCGCCGTCTGACACAGAGAGCCCGTACTTCTTGAGCTTTCTTATCACAGTGGAGTGATCTACGCCCAATAACCTGGCAGCTTCTCTGCTGCTTTTTTTGATGGCCATGGCCTGGCGCAACAGCTGCATCTCCACCTTTTGTCTGGCTTCCTTCAAGGGGATTATACCTCTTACCTCAACTGGGGAGCCATTTCCTTGTCCAGTGCTGTAAATCCCCGGAGGAAGATGGCGGGGCTCCAAGGTATCCCCGTCACTTGTTATAACCATCCGCTCAATAACATTTTGAAGCTCCCTCACATTGCCGGGCCAATCATAGCACTCCAATGCGCTTACCAGTTCCTTGGAAAATTTTTTGGACCGGTTGAACTTGCGATTGTAATGGCGGAGGAAGTGCCATGCTAAAGGGAATATATCCTCAGGCCGTTCCCTCAATGGCGGCACCTTGATGGGGACAACATAGAGCCTGTAAAAGAGGTCTTCTCGAAATCGACCCTCCCTGACCAATTTGGGAAGGTCTCGGTTTGTGGCAGCGATGACCCTCACGTCTAGTTTTATTGGCTTTACTCCTCCAACGCGTACCACCTCGAGGTCTTCGATGACCTTAAGGAGCTTGACTTGGCATTGCAAGGGCATTTCCCCAATTTCATCAAGGAAGATAAACCCTCCGTCGGCAAGCTCGAAAAGCCCAGGCTTGCCTTCTTTCACGGCCCCTGTAAAGGCTCCCCGGGCATAGCCAAATAGCTCGGATTCAAACAAATTTTCAGGGATTGCCCCGCAATTTACCGGGATAAAAGGCCCCTTTCTCCGTGCACTCAACCTGTGCATGAGCCTTGCCAATACTTCCTTACCAGTGCCGGATTCTCCCTCGAACAGAACAACGGAATCCACCTGGGCGAGGCGCGCCACCAGGTCTATAATGCCCGTCATCACCTTGTTTTCAGCAATTATCTCCCCCCCAGTGATGTGGGAGATTCGGGCATGCTCTGGCGCAGAGAGATAAAGGGCCATAAGGCGGGATACCTCTTCTTTGAGCCGTTGCAGTTCTGTAACATCTCTGATATTAATGATTATGTGTTCAGCAGAATTGCCTAGGCGCACCGGCGTGGCTGTTACGTAAATTTCATTACCGTGCCTTAATTTACCCATACTGGTGACGCTTCTTCCCAATTGCCTGACCAGACGCACCACTTCCTGGATAGTATGAAGACAGATGTGAGTTTCACCGTCCAGCTTTTCCAGGTTATGACCCATGAGGGTGTCGGCCTTTAAACCCGTGATACGGGTAAAACTGCTATTGACACTTATCACTGACATACCGTGTAGGAGAATTATCCCGTCGTAGAAACTCTCCATGAACGAGTCAAGAATGCCGCCAAAGGGTCTTTGATTTGTGGGGTGGGCTTCCATGATCGCATGCTCCGCAACATGAAGAATAGGACATTTAGCGTAGTTTTTCAAACAATTGTGGTGATGACAGTTTAAGAATCAATTGCCTTTGAAAAGAACATATGGGAGACGAAGAGGTCCTGAAAGCGGGTAGATGAGGCCAGTTCGATATATTCCATTGACCCAGCGATTCTCTGTGCTTCACGCCTTTTCTTCATATCCACTAGGGCCAAGCATGCACCATGGCCAGCTGCATTGCCACATGCTATTATCTGGCAATTGGGGGGCGATGGTATGAGATCTATGAGCTGTGCATCAAAGGAATCTATAAAGTTTCCTCCTGCCCCTGCTAAGTAAATTCTGCGAATTTCCGGGCCAAAAGACTCCATCATTATGGAAATCCCGGCACGGATCGCCCCTTTTGCCATTTGAAGTTCTGCAATGTCCTTTTGGGTAATGACTATATCATGGCCTGTGGGATTTTCGTCTTTCCATGAAAGGACAAATTCATCTCCATCTTCTCCATCTCTGAGCCTTGAGCTCTTTATGGAATGATTGAAGTTCCCCCGTTGCAGTATACATCCAGTTCTTATGAGTTCAGCCACCGCTGAAATGAGACCTGAGCCACAGATGCCGATGGGGGGCCGGTTATGAATAGTCTTCAGCCCAACCTCCAATGTCGTGGGATCGATACGTACTTGATTAATGGCACCGCTTGCTGCCCGCATTCCCCACTTGATGTGACCACCTTCAAAGGCAGGACCTGCTGCTGTTGAGCAGCACATGATTCGATTCTTGTCTCCCATGGCTATTTCGCCGTTTGTGCCAATGTCGATCACCAGTGAGCGCAGTCTGGAGCGGTGCAGGCGGGTTGAAAGCACGCATGCAACCGCATCGCTTCCCACAAAGCCGGCCTTAACTGGCAAAAAGTAAACATACCCCGAAGGGGCGACCTTCAGGCCCACATCTCTGGCCTTATATTCCTGGGCCGATGATATGGCAGGCGCATAAGGGGCAAAAGAGAGGAATTGGGGGTTTATCCCCAGGAAAAAATGGTGCATTGCAGTATTGCCCACAACCGACACCTCCATAACTTCCTCATGGGAGATACCGATATCGTTACACGCTTCTGTGATCAGGGAATTGGCACAGGAAATGAGAGAGCTATGGAGTTTTTGTAAACCCCCCTCGGTTTGTTGGCAAAAGGATATCCTGGTTATAATGTCATCACCATATGGAATTTGTGGATTCATCGATGACTTAGTAGACAGGATTCTTGCCTTGAGCAAGTCCACAAGATATGCCACGACTGTGGTGGTCCCCACGTCAATTGCCACCCCATAAGGCCCGTCCTCTCGCTCTTCAGTGAGACCTACAACCTCTGTTGCTCCCCGGACAAGGACCCTTACCGGGCCTTGCTTGGAACGCAAAACGTGCGGAATATCGCGCACGACATATGGGTCAGTATGAAGGCGCCTCAGTCCATGTTCCTTTTCCAAAGCGCTGATAAGCCTTTCCCGGTCTGCTACTGGATCTGATATGGTGGGCGAAGGGACTGATACTGCGTAGACAAACAAAGGTGGGCGAAGTGAGTTTGGGGGTGGTAGTTGCTGAGTCGAAGTTAATATGATTTGGGCTTTGGATCGGCTTTGTTCTGGGACTAAAACCGCCAAACTTCCCTGGGCTATGGTGTTGCAGGCAAGCCTGTAACCCTCGGATATCAACCTGTCACCTAAAAGCTTTCTCTCAACATCATCAGGAGGAGAAAGAGGAGGCAAGTGGCCCTTTAAAATGACCTTGCACTTGCCACATCTCTGTCTGCCGCCACATAGAGAATCGAGTTGAACGCCTGCAAGCCTTGCTGCCTCAAGAATGGAAATGGGCCTGTCGATTTTGATGCTCTTTCCGGATGGCAAAAACCGTATTGTGAACACTATGAGCCTTCAGAAATTCCGAGCAATTTCCTCACTTTTTTTACGCCTTCAGCTGCGTCCTTTGCATATGCATCAGCGCCACAGCGTTCCACGAATTTGGGGGTCACCGCTGCACCCCCACATATCACCTTCACTTTACTTCCAATATCACTTTCCCTTATGGTAGCAATTGTTTTCTCTACATAAGGGTCCCCTGTAGTAAGAAGCGAGGAAAGCCCTACTATTTGGGCTTTGTGCTCACGCGCGGCCTCCACAAACCTTTCGGGCGCTACGTTTTCCCCCAAGTCCACAACTCTGAACCCCGAGGTTTCCAGCAGCAATTTTACGAGGTTTTTTCCTATATCATGGAGGTCACCGAATACGGTGCCGAGCACTACCGTCCCGAGGTCTGTGCCGGAGGATTCCTTTTTGATAAGAGGTCTTAGGATATCCATGCATGCCTGCACCGATTTAGCGGCCATCATCATTTCGGGGATAAAGATCTTGCGCTGTTCGAATTTGTCTCCAACAATATCTAGAGCTGGTATCAAGTTTTCATTAATTATTTGTTCGGCTGCTGCGCCTTGATCCAGCAATTCCTGGACGAGGGCACCAGCCTCTTTCCTTTTTCCAGCCACGACAGCACTTGTCAGTTGGGCTCCCAGATTTTCTTGTTTGATTTCGTGCCTGGACGTGCCTGCAGAAAAATCTTTCTTATACTGTGCAAGATATCTCTGACAATACTGGTCCTTTCCCTGGAGCATCTCAATTGCCAACAAAGCTTTTCTCATTCGCATGTTAGTGGGATCAATAATGGCACAGTTGAGTCCGGCTACAGCACACATGGCCAGGAATATGGTGTTGATGACTTGGCGATCTGGCAAACCGAACGAAATGTTTGAAAGGCCAAGAGTGAGATTAACGCCAAGCTCTTGACCGATTAACTGTAATGCACGTATGGTTTGAATGCCTGCCTCATGGTCTGCGCTTACGGCCATTGCAAGCGGGTCGATGATGATGTTGTCACGGGAAATACCGTATTTTTCGGCCTCTTCTACTATTAAGGAAGCGATTTTCAGCCGATCCTCTGCTTGGGCCGGTATTCCCTTCTCATCCATAGTCAAACCTATCACTGGTGCATTGAATTCCTTGGCAAGCGGCAATACTGAGGCCAGCTTATCAATCTCACCATTTACTGAATTAATTAAGGGGGTTCCATTGTAAACTTCAAGTGCAGCCTTCAATGCTCTGGGGTTAGCTGAATCTATACAAAGGGGTAAATCTGTTACCTGCTGAATTGCAAGGACAGCTGTTCTCAGGGCCTCAGGTTCATCAATGCCAGAGATGCCCACGTTTACATCCAGTACATGAGCTCCCGCTCTTGCTTGGGCGAGTGCCTCTGATTGCAAGGCCTGCATATTGCCTTTCCTTATGGCCTCGGCAAGGGCAGGCCTTCCTGTAGGGTTTATCCTTTCACCTATGACTATAAAAGGTTGATGGGAACCTATTGCTACCTCCCTGGACTGACTTCTCAGAATTGTAACTGCTTGACTAAGGGCTGTGCCCAGGGACACGGTTTGTTGGGAGTAAAGGTGGAATTTTTTTCTCCCTGCAGATCGATTTTTATGGATTTTCCCGTATTCGGCCGCAGTCCTGAGAGCAACCTTTACATTCTCGTCAGGTGTTCCGTAAGTAAGCCCAACTGTGTCAATGGAAAAGTTTTCCAGAGGATCCCCGTTGTCAATGAGTCGCCGAACCTCAGCGGCCACTTCTTCAGGGCTTCCGTTTTTCATCAGCACGGGATTTATCCTGGCGTTCACCGCAACATTTGGCCCAAAAATTTCTCTTGTCCTTCTGACGTCAGATCCAAAGCCTATTTCTATGAACTTCAAATGTCTTACCTTGGAGTATCCCTCCAATACCTCGTCCACCGATCCACAGTGGTGTATACCTACAGGGGCGCAGGCCTCGGCCACATAGTTGTCGTATTGAAGGACATATTTTTCGTAAGTGTTAAGGGAAATCTGTTCAATGGTGCAATTTGGCAACACGCATAGCCTAGGGTCGCACATGGGTGTCACGTCAACTGCGCCGGTTCCGGACACCTTCTTGTTAAACTTGAACAATTCAACTATGGCCTTTGCGCAAATCCCCAGCAAATGATGGCACAGCTCTGGATCTTCGAAGTAGTCGATATAAAGCTGATCACCCCTTATCTTCAGGGCCAAATTTTGTACGCCCGTGGTGTTGATATCGCCCACCACAGTTCCGTATTTATCTTTTAGGTATTCGATCTGCTTTATCATTTGCTTCATGGGAGCTGATTCAAAGATATCCGGCGGGTCGAGTTTCATTATCTGATCCCTTGAAAGATTCAAAGGCATTGCCCATGGGAGGGCATCCCTCTCAAAAACAATTTCACAGCCAAACACCGCAGGAAGCATCACCATTCCAAAAGTGATAAGAGGCCTTGGTTTGGGGTCGGGGTCACCAAGACCAACATCGCCAAACCGTTCATACAATGCCCTGTCAATGGCCATCCTCGCTTCAATTCTGGTCTCTGGGTCAAAGTAGTATTTTTGATCAAAAGAAATTCCATAGTGATTGTAAAACCAGTCAGGGTAAAATCCTACGCCAAGAGGTATTATATGTTGTTTTTGGCCCATGGGCTGTCTCTCCTTACCAAGTGTCAAGCTGTTCTCATTCATTTCGGCAACCCCATAACCAGCAATTGCTGTGCCAATCCTCTTCTGTATTCCCATTGAATGTCGGCAATCTAAGGCATTGCGCGCTTGTGCATTCAAGTATATTGCCTTATTACAAGGGCTAATGCGGACTTGGGAATTTGGAACCGGCAGCAGCTAGACGGATATGGGCGGGGAAAATTCGGCTGCTATGGGTGAGCTCTGTGGTTTCGGATCAAAGATTTTGGTGCGATACTGCAATATTTATGGAAAATTGGTGCAAAAATCCACCAGAACCTGCAGGATCCCATGGAAGAAAGGTGCGTTGTACGTTTCTTGTCGTGAAGATGCCCCGATCCCTAAACTTATGAAATTGCAGAAAAAATCCCGGAGGGACGAGCTTGGCCAAGGGGGGCGAACCGGCTGTTAGAGGTGGTACGGATGATGCAGATTCAGTGAGATTACTAGATGGGTCACTATTCATTTTCAAGGAGGGGCAAGATGAATATTTCTGATATTTTTCAAGGA